>NZ_WSPG01000034.1:0-38669 GCF_022819185.1 Morganella sp. HSTU-ASny43 | reverse complement strand
ATCGTCACCCTGATCCACCCAATCGCAATGGACGATGGTCTGCGTTTCGCAATCCGTGAAGGCGGCCGTACCGTTGGCGCGGGTGTTGTAGCGAAAGTGATGGGTTAATTACGGATGTAATAATCCTAAAAAGGGCATCATTTGATGCCCTTTTTCTGCGTTGTTTTATGAAGAACCTATCTCATCACTAGTTGATCATCAACTACTGGTGAGATAGGCTCTCACGCAACGAATGGTGAGTATCTCGAAGAATACGAAACTCATGCTGGATTATGACGCCAAGTCAGATACAATTGCATCTGTCCCTAATTTTGGTCTGATTTGTTTTGCAACAGCGAGGCAGTCCGGCTGACTTTTTTATTTCATGGTTACAGGTTGGTTTATGAGTGCGAATAGCGAAGCTCAACAAAACGGCCGTGGTGCTGACATTGCCAAATGGTTAGTGGTCGCAGTTCTGCTGATCGCTGCTATCGGCGGTAACTACTACTTCCGCGAATTTAATCTCGCGCTGCGTGCGCTGGCAGTTGTTGTCGTCATCGCATTAGCCGGTGGTATTGCACTGTGGACAACGAAAGGCAAAGCGACACTGACTTTTGCCCGCGAAGCACGGGTTGAAATGCGTAAAGTGATCTGGCCTACACGTCAGGAAACACTGCATACAACACTGATCGTTGCGGCAGTCACAGCGGTTATGTCGTTAGTGTTATGGGGCCTTGATGGTATCCTTGTCCGTCTTGTTTCCTATATAACATCCTTCTGAGGTTCTAAAGATGTCGGATTCTCCTAAAAAACGTTGGTATGTCATCCAGGCTTTCTCCGGATTCGAGAGCCGGGTTGCGCAGTCTCTGCGTGAACATATCAAAATCAACGGGATGGAAGATTCATTTGGCGAAGTCATGGTGCCAACGGAAGAAGTCGTCGAGATCCGCAGCGGTCAGCGCCGCAAAAGTGAGCGCAAATTCTTCCCGGGCTATGTCCTGGTTCAGATGGCGATGAACGATGCATCCTGGCATCTGGTGCGTAACGTACCGCGTGTAATGGGATTCATCGGCGGAACATCCGATCGTCCTGCACCGATCAGCGATAAAGAAGTTGATGCGATTATGAACCGCCTGCAGCAGGTAGGTGATAAGCCGCGTCCGAAAACGCTGTTCGAGCCGGGCGAAATGGTCCGTGTTTCCGATGGTCCGTTTGCAGACTTTAACGGTGTTGTTGAAGAAGTCGACTACGAGAAGAGCCGCCTGAAGGTATCAGTCTCTATTTTTGGTCGTGCAACACCGGTCGAACTGGATTTCAGTCAGGTCGAAAAACCGTAACGGTTTTTTTTCCGGGCTTGCAAAGGGCGGGAAATTTATCTACAATTTCGCGCCTTTTGTTTTTCAGGGGTTCGCGTTTTCACGCGGGCCTGTATTCATAGGGGAGCCGGGATAACCGGCGCTATTACCCACATTGAGGATTTTTTAAATGGCTAAGAAAGTACAAGCCTATATCAAACTGCAGGTTGCAGCTGGTATGGCAAACCCAAGTCCACCGGTTGGTCCTGCACTGGGTCAGCAGGGTGTGAACATCATGGAATTCTGTAAAGCGTTTAACGCCAAAACAGACAGCATGGAAAAAGGTTTACCAATCCCGGTTGTTATCACCGTTTATGCTGACCGTTCTTTCACTTTCATCACTAAAACTCCGCCAGCGGCAGTTTTACTGAAGAAAGCTGCAGGTCTGAAATCTGGTTCCGGCAAACCGAACAAAGAGAAAGTAGGTAAAATTACTTCTGCTCAGGTTCGTGAGATTGCTGAGACTAAAGCAGCGGATATGACTGGTGCCGATGTAGAAGCTATGATGCGTTCTATCGAAGGTACTGCTCGTTCCATGGGCCTGGTAGTGGAGGGTTAATCGATGGCTAAACTGACCAAGCGCATGCGCAATATCCGTGAAAAAGTTGATGCTACCAAACTGTACGACATCAATGAAGCCGTAGCCCTGCTGAAAGAATTAGCGACTGCTAAATTCGTTGAAAGCGTTGACGTTGCCGTTAACCTGGGTATCGATGCACGTAAATCTGACCAAAACGTTCGCGGTGCAACTGTACTGCCAAACGGTACCGGTCGTTCTGTCCGCGTAGCTGTGTTCGCACAGGGCGCTAACGCTGAAGCTGCTAAAGCTGCAGGCGCAGAACTGGTTGGTATGGAAGACCTGGCTGACAAAATCAAAGCCGGCGAAATGGACTTCGACGTTGTTATCGCATCTCCGGATGCAATGCGCGTTGTTGGCCAATTAGGTCAGATCTTAGGCCCGCGCGGCCTGATGCCAAACCCGAAAGTGGGTACTGTAACGCCTAACGTTGCTGAAGCTGTGAACAACGCTAAAGCGGGTCAGGTTCGTTACCGTAACGACAAAAACGGGATCATCCACACCACTATCGGTAAAGTAGATTTCGACACTGATAAACTGAAAGAAAACCTGGAAGCTCTGCTGGTTGCGCTGAAAAAAGCAAAACCATCTTCAGCGAAAGGCGTGTACATCAAGAAAATCAGCCTGTCTACCACCATGGGTGCGGGTGTTGCAATCGACCAGTCTGGTCTGACTGCTGCTGCTTAATATCTGCGGATAGTAAGCGCTTTACATTGGGGTCAGGTTTCTGTAGAATCTGACGCCCAATGTTTGCTGTATTTGATTTAGTGAAATTATCACACAATCAGGCACAGCCAGAATTTCGGTTGGAGTCCGGCCTTTTCCGGGCCCCGTCCAAGACCGCAGGTGTAAGTGATTACTTAATTTTCCTGCGTAGACGGTGACAGAGCCACAAGAATTTTATTCGAGTATTCTGCTCACCGTGTTTTAGCGCTCTCCACCTTCCGGTGCTGAGTGAAGTGAGTTCCGGGGTTGTATTACCCGGCTAAACCAGGAGCAAGAAGCTAATGGCATTAAATCTTCAAGACAAACAAGCGATTGTTGCTGAAGTCAGCGAAGTTGCCAAAGGTGCGCTGTCTGCAGTTGTCGCGGATTCCCGTGGTGTGACTGTAGATAAAATGACCGGTCTGCGTAAAGCATGTCGTGAAGCTGGCGTTACTGTACGTGTAGTACGTAACACCCTGCTGCGTCGTGCTGTTGAAGGTACCTCTTCTGAGTGCCTGAAAGACGTATTCGTCGGTCCTACCTTGATTGCATTTTCTCATGAACATCCGGGCGCTGCTGCTCGTCTGTTCAAAGAATTCGCGAAAGCGAACCCTGCATTCGAGATTAAAGCCGCAGCCTTTGAAGGTGAGTTAATTGCAGCGAAAGATATCGATCGCTTAGCAACACTCCCGACTTACGAAGAAGCAATCGCGCGCCTGATGGCAACCATGAAAGAAGCCTCTGCAGGCAAACTGGTTCGCACTCTGGCAGCGTTACGCGATCAGAAAGAAGCAGCTTAATTGCCCTTTCTTTTCTTCGTTGCTTTTTAACGTATAAACTTATTCTGAATTTTAGGAACATATCGTATGTCTATCACTAAAGAACAAATCCTGGACGCAGTTGCTGAAATGTCTGTAATGGACGTTGTTGAACTGATCACCATGATGGAAGAAAAATTCGGCGTTTCTGCTGCTGCTGCTGTAGCAGTTGCTGCGGGTCCTGCTGAAGCTGCTGAAGAGAAAACTGAGTTCGACGTTATTCTGAAAGCTGCAGGCGCTAACAAAGTTGCAGTAATCAAAGCTGTTCGCGGCGCAACTGGTCTGGGCCTGAAAGAAGCTAAAGATTTAGTTGAAAGCGCACCTGCTGCACTGAAAGAAGGTGTGAGCAAAGATGAAGCTGAAACTCTGAAAAAATCTCTGGAAGAAGCTGGCGCGGAAGTTGAAGTTAAATAAGCCACTTTTTGCAGTAGCAGCCTGAAAATGGCTGATGGCTGGTGACTTATTGGTCACCAGCCTTTTTGCGCTAATGCGCATGCGTGTGTTTCCGGGGTAACAGTTGTGTTATCTGACACCCGCAAACTCTCCGAATACTTTTTGCTATTGACGACTTAATATACTGTGTTTATGACTGCGATTCGCTCGGGTAGCTCGGTAGTCAGCAGCGCAATGAAATGATTTAAGAGTAATAGCAATGGGTATTAACAGAAAATGTTCAATTTTCTGTCCAAATTAGATAGTTGTAGCGACTGTCCGTCCGATACGGGCAGGCCGGGTCACTGATCAAGCGAGCTGAGGAACCCTATGGTTTACTCCTATACCGAGAAGAAACGTATTCGTAAGGATTTTGGTAAACGTCCGCAAGTGCTGGATGTACCTTATCTCCTTTCTATCCAGCTGGATTCATTCCAGAAATTCATTGAACTCGATCCGGACGGTCAGAACGGCCTAGAAGCCGCGTTCCGTTCCGTTTTCCCGATTCAGAGCTACAGTGGCAATGCTGAACTGCAATATGTCAGCTTCCGTCTGGGTGAGCCGGTATTTGACGTTAAAGAATGTCAGATCCGCGGCGTAACCTTTTCCGCACCACTGCGCGTAAAACTGCGTCTGGTTGTTTACGAGCGTGAAGCACCGGAAGGCACAGTTAAAGATATTAAAGAACAGGAAGTTTACATGGGCGAGATTCCGCTCATGACCGAAAACGGAACGTTCGTTATCAACGGTACTGAGCGTGTTATCGTTTCTCAGTTACACCGCAGCCCGGGCGTGTTCTTTGACAGTGACAAAGGTAAAACACACTCTTCCGGTAAAGTGCTGTATAACGCACGTATCATTCCTTACCGTGGTTCATGGCTGGATTTCGAGTTCGATCCGAAAGACAACTTATTTGTCCGTATTGACCGCCGCCGTAAATTACCGGCTTCGATCATTCTGCGTGCGATGAATTTCAGCACCGAAGACATTCTGAACCTGTTCTTCGAAAAAACCACCTTTGAAATCCGCAATAATAAACTGACCATGACCCTCATTCCTGAGCGTCTGCGTGGTGAAACTGCGTCCTTCGATATCGAAGCGAACGGTAAAGTTTATATTGAGAAAGGCCGTCGTATCACTGCCCGTCATATCCGCCAGCTGGAAAAAGACGAAGTCAGCCAGATTGAAGTTCCTGTTGAATATATCGCAGGCAAAGTGGTTGCGCGTGATTACATCGATGAAGCGACCGGCGAATTAATCTGTGCGGCGAACATGGAAATGTCACTGGATCTGCTGGCGCGTCTGAGTCAGTCCGGTCACAAAACCATTGAAACCCTGTTCACCAACGACCTGGATCACGGCGCCTACATGTCAGAAACCCTGCGTGTGGATCCGACCAACGATCGTTTAAGCGCACTGGTAGAAATCTACCGCATGATGCGTCCTGGTGAGCCGCCAACCCGCGAAGCTGCTGAAAACCTGTTCGAGAACCTGTTCTTCTCTGAAGATCGTTATGATCTGTCTGCGGTCGGCCGCATGAAGTTCAACCGTTCACTGGGTCGTGATGACTCTGACGGTACCGGGATCCTGAGCCAGCAGGACATTACTGATGTCATGAAGAAACTGATCGACATCCGTAACGGCCGCGGTGAAGTGGACGATATCGACCACTTAGGTAACCGTCGTATCCGTTCTGTCGGTGAAATGGCAGAGAACCAGTTCCGTGTGGGTCTGGTCCGTGTTGAGCGTGCAGTGAAAGAGCGTCTGTCTCTGGGTGATTTGGATAACCTGATGCCTCAGGATATGATCAACGCCAAGCCGATTTCTGCTGCGGTTAAAGAGTTCTTTGGTTCCAGCCAGCTGTCCCAGTTTATGGACCAGAACAACCCGCTGTCAGAAATTACGCACAAACGCCGTATCTCAGCATTAGGCCCGGGTGGTCTGACCCGTGAACGTGCCGGCTTCGAAGTCCGAGACGTTCACCCGACTCACTACGGTCGCGTATGTCCTATCGAGACCCCTGAAGGTCCGAACATCGGTCTGATCAACTCCTTATCTGTTTATGCACAGACTAACGAATATGGTTTCCTGGAAACCCCGTACCGTTTAGTGCGTGACGATGTTGTTACTGATGAAATTCATTATCTGTCTGCAATCGAAGAAGGTAACTTCATCATTGCACAGGCAAACACCGTATTAGATGACGACGGCCACTTCGTTGATGAACTGATCACCTGCCGTAACAAAGGTGAATCCAGCTTATTCAGCCGTGATCAGGTTCAGTACATGGACGTTTCCACCCAGCAGGTGGTTTCTGTCGGTGCATCCCTGATCCCGTTCCTGGAACACGATGACGCCAACCGTGCATTGATGGGTGCGAACATGCAACGTCAGGCGGTTCCGACTCTGCGCGCTGACAAGCCACTGGTTGGTACCGGTATGGAACGTGCGGTAGCCGTTGACTCCGGTGTTACAGCCGTAGCCAAACGCGGCGGTACTGTTCAGTACGTTGACGCATCACGTATCGTTATCAAGGTAAATGAAGATGAAATGTATGCCGGCGAAGCGGGCATCGACATCTACAGCCTGACCAAATATACCCGTTCTAACCAGAACACCTGTATCAACCAGACTCCTTGCGTATCGCTGGGTGAGCCGGTTGAGCGTGGTGACGTGCTGGCTGATGGTCCGTCAACTGACCTCGGCGAACTGGCACTGGGTCAGAACATGCGTGTGGCATTTATGCCATGGAACGGTTACAACTTCGAAGACTCCATCCTCGTGTCCGAGCGTGTTGTTCAGGAAGACCGTTTCACCACTATCCACATCCAGGAACTGGCTTGTGTGTCCCGTGACACCAAACTGGGGCCTGAAGAGATCACTGCGGACATCCCTAACGTGGGTGAAGCGGCTCTCTCCAAACTGGATGAATCCGGTATCGTGTATATCGGTGCGGAAGTGAAAGGCGGCGACATTCTGGTCGGTAAAGTGACACCGAAAGGTGAAACACAGTTAACCCCGGAAGAGAAACTGCTGCGTGCTATCTTCGGTGAAAAAGCGTCAGACGTGAAAGATTCATCTCTGCGCGTACCGAATGGTGTTTCCGGTACTGTTATCGACGTCCAGGTCTTTACCCGCGATGGCGTGGAAAAAGACAAGCGTGCTCTCGAAATCGAAGAGATGCAGCTGCGTGATGCGAAGAAAGACCTGACCGAAGAGCTCCAGATTCTGGAAGCCGGTCTGTTCAGCCGTATCCGTTCCGTTCTGATCAACGGCGGTATGGAAGCTGACAAACTGGACAAACTGCCGCGCGAGCGCTGGTTAGAACTGGCTCTGACTGATGAAGAGAAACAGAATCAGTTAGAACAGCTGGCAGAACAGTATGACGAACTGAAATCTGAGTTCGCCAAGAAACTGGAAGCGAAACGCCGCAAAATCACCCAGGGCGATGATCTGGCACCGGGCGTGCTGAAAATCGTTAAAGTGTATCTGGCTGTTAAACGTCAGATCCAGCCTGGTGATAAAATGGCGGGTCGTCACGGTAACAAAGGGGTTATCTCAAAAATTAACCCTATCGAAGATATGCCATACGATGAAAAAGGTAACCCTGTTGACATCGTACTGAACCCGCTGGGCGTACCATCGCGTATGAACATCGGTCAGATTCTGGAAACCCACCTGGGTATGGCTGCGAAAGGCATCGGTGACAAAATCAACCAGATGATCAAAGAGCAGCAGGAAGTCGCGAAATTACGTGAATTCATCCAGAAAGCCTATGACCTGGGTAACGACCCGCGTCAGAAAGTGGATCTGAACACCTTCAGTGATGAAGAAGTTCTGCGTCTGGCGGACAACCTGAAAAAAGGTATGCCGACAGCAACACCAGTATTCGATGGTGCAAAAGAGCAGGAAATCAAAGCATTACTGACCCTGGGTGGCTTACCGACTTCCGGTCAGATCACACTGTTTGATGGTCGTACCGGCGAGCAGTTCGAGCGTCAGGTTACCGTCGGCTATATGTACATGCTGAAACTGAACCACCTGGTTGATGACAAGATGCATGCGCGTTCTACCGGTTCTTACAGCCTGGTTACCCAGCAGCCGCTGGGTGGTAAGGCACAGTTCGGTGGTCAGCGCTTCGGGGAGATGGAAGTGTGGGCACTGGAAGCATACGGTGCCGCTTACACCCTCCAGGAGATGCTGACTGTGAAATCGGATGACGTTAACGGTCGTACGAAGATGTATAAAAACATCGTCGACGGCAGTCATCAGATGGAGCCGGGAATGCCGGAATCTTTCAACGTATTGCTGAAAGAAATCCGTTCCCTCGGTATCAATATCGAGCTGGAAGACGAGTAATTACCGTTGTGGCTGCCCGTGGTACACGGGCAGCACCAGTAAATCTGGTTTAAGGGACAAACAGACGACCGTTTGTCTCACAGGTCTAACTCCGACAGGAGCCATTTCGTGAAAGACTTATTAAAGTTTCTGAAAGCGCAAACCAAGACCGAAGAGTTTGATGCGATCAAAATTGGTCTGGCCTCACCTGACATGATTCGTTCATGGTCATTTGGTGAAGTGAAAAAGCCGGAAACCATTAACTACCGTACGTTCAAACCTGAGCGTGACGGGCTTTTCTGTGCGCGTATCTTCGGGCCGGTAAAAGATTACGAATGTTTGTGCGGTAAGTACAAACGTCTGAAACACCGTGGTGTGATTTGTGAGAAGTGTGGTGTTGAAGTGACTCAGACTAAAGTGCGCCGTGAGCGCATGGGTCACATCGAACTGGCATCACCGACCGCACACATCTGGTTCCTGAAATCACTGCCGTCCCGTATCGGCCTGCTGCTGGATATGCCGCTGCGTGATATCGAACGTGTTCTGTACTTTGAATCTTATGTTGTTGTTGAAGGCGGGATGACCAGCCTTGAGCGCAGCCAGATTCTGACAGAAGAACAGTATCTCGACGCTCTGGAAGAGTTCGGTGATGAATTCGACGCGAAAATGGGTGCGGAAGCCATCCAGGCATTGCTGAAAGCAATGGATCTGGAACAGGAAGTCGAAAACCTGCGCGAAGAACTGAATGAAACCAATTCAGAAACCAAACGTAAGAAACTGACCAAGCGCATCAAGCTGCTGGAAGCCTTCATTCAGTCCGGTAACAAACCTGAGTGGATGATCCTGACAGTGCTGCCGGTATTACCACCGGATCTGCGTCCGTTAGTTCCGCTCGACGGCGGTCGCTTTGCGACTTCAGATCTGAACGATCTGTACCGTCGTGTGATCAACCGTAACAACCGTCTGAAACGCCTGCTGGATCTGGCTGCACCTGACATCATCGTACGTAACGAAAAACGTATGCTGCAGGAAGCCGTGGATGCGCTGCTGGATAACGGCCGTCGTGGTCGTGCAATTACCGGCTCTAACAAGCGTCCGCTGAAATCTCTGGCAGACATGATCAAAGGTAAACAGGGTCGTTTCCGTCAGAACCTGCTCGGTAAGCGTGTTGACTATTCCGGTCGTTCTGTAATCACCGTAGGTCCATACCTGCGTCTGCATCAGTGCGGTCTGCCTAAGAAAATGGCACTGGAACTGTTCAAACCGTTCATCTACGGCAAGCTGGAACTGCGTGGTCTCGCAACCACCATTAAAGCAGCCAAGAAAATGGTTGAGCGCGAAGAAGCGGTCGTATGGGATATCCTGGATGAAGTTATCCGTGAGCACCCGGTTCTCCTGAACCGTGCACCGACACTTCACCGTCTGGGTATTCAGGCGTTTGAACCAATCCTTATCGAAGGTAAAGCTATCCAGCTGCACCCGCTCGTTTGTGCGGCATATAACGCCGACTTCGATGGTGACCAGATGGCGGTTCACGTTCCTCTGACCCTGGAAGCTCAGCTCGAAGCCCGTGCCCTGATGATGTCCACCAACAACATCCTGTCACCGGCAAGCGGCGATCCGATTATCGTACCTTCTCAGGACGTTGTTCTGGGCCTGTACTACATGACCCGTGACTGTGTTAACGCCAAAGGCGAAGGCATGGTACTGAACGGTTCAACTGAAGCTGAGCGTGTATACCGCGCCGGTCATGCGTCTCTGCATGCCCGTGTGAAAGTCCGTATCACTGAAGAAGTGAAAGACGGCGAAGGTAATATCACCAAGCGTACCAGCATGATTGATACCACTGTCGGCCGTGCCATCTTATGGCGTATCGTTCCGCGTGGTCTGCCTTACTCACTGGTTAACCAGCCGCTGGGTAAAAAAGCAATCTCCAAAATGCTGAACACCTGTTACCGTATTCTGGGTCTGAAGCCGACCGTTATCTTTGCTGACCAGATCATGTACACCGGTTTTGCCTACGCTGCCCGTTCAGGTGCATCCGTTGGTATCGATGACATGGTTATTCCGGAGAAAAAAGCCGGGATCATCGCGGAAGCCGAAGCGGAAGTGGCAGAAATCCAGGAGCAGTTCCAGTCTGGTCTGGTTACCGCCGGCGAACGTTATAACAAAGTTATCGATATCTGGGCCGCGGCCAACGAACGTGTTGCCAAGGCGATGATGGAAAACCTGTCTGTTGAAACCGTGGTTAACCGCGACGGCGAAGAAGAACAGCAGGTTTCTTTCAACAGTATCTTTATGATGGCCGACTCCGGTGCGCGTGGTTCTGCTGCACAGATTCGTCAGCTGGCCGGTATGCGTGGTCTGATGGCGAAACCGGATGGTTCCATCATCGAAACGCCAATCACCGCGAACTTCCGTGAAGGTCTTGACGTACTCCAGTACTTCATCTCAACCCACGGTGCACGTAAAGGTCTGGCGGATACCGCACTGAAAACAGCAAACTCCGGTTACCTGACCCGTCGTCTGGTTGACGTGGCGCAAGACCTCGTCATCACTGAAGATGACTGTGGTACGCACGAAGGTATCGTCATGACCCCGGTTATCGAGGGTGGTGATGTTAAAGAACCTCTGCGCGACCGCGTATTAGGCCGTGTGGCTGCTGAAGATATTCTGAAGCCGGGTACTGCGGATATTCTTATCCCGCGTAACACCCTGCTGCACGAAAAACAGTGTGACCTGTTAGAAGAAAACTCAGTCGACAGCGTGAAAGTCCGCTCTGTGGTTAGTTGCGAAACTGACTTCGGTGTGTGTGCGAAATGCTACGGCCGTGACCTGGCGCGTGGTCACATCATCAACGCCGGTGAGGCGGTGGGTGTTATCGCGGCACAGTCAATCGGTGAACCGGGTACACAGCTGACGATGCGTACGTTCCACATCGGTGGTGCGGCATCCCGTGCTGCTGCGGAATCCAGCATTCAGGTCCGTAACAAGGGTACACTGAAACTGTTCAACGCGAAGTTCATCATGAACTCTGCGGGCAAACTGGTTATCACGTCCCGTAACACAGAGCTGCGTCTGATCGACGAATTCGGCCGTACCAAAGAGAGCTACAAAGTACCTTACGGTGCCCAGCTCTCCAAAGGTGACGGTGAAGCCGTCAACGGCGGTGAAACTGTCGCTAACTGGGATCCGCATACCATGCCGGTTGTCAGTGAAGTGTCCGGTATCATCCGCTTTACCGACATGCACGACGGCCAGACCATTACCCGTCAGACTGATGAATTAACCGGTCTGTCCTCACTGGTTGTTCTGGATTCTGCAGAACGTACCACCAGTGCGAAAGAAATGCGTCCGGCACTGAAAATTGTCGATGCACAGGGTAACGATGTTCTGATCCCGAACACTGATATGCCTGCCGCGTACTTCTTACCGGGTAAAGCGATTGTTCAGCTGGATGACGGCGTGGCAATCACCGCCGGTGACACGCTGGCACGTATCCCGCAGGAATCTGTCGGTACCAAGGATATTACCGGTGGTCTGCCGCGCGTTGCGGATCTGTTCGAAGCGCGTCGTCCGAAAGAGCCTGCGATCCTGGCTGAAATCAGCGGTATCATCTCGTTCGGTAAAGAGACCAAAGGTAAGCGTCGTCTGGTGATCACACCAATCGACGGCAGCGATCCTTACGAAGAGATGATTCCGAAATGGCGTCAGCTCAACGTGTTCGAAGGTGAAATGGTTGAACGTGGTGACGTCGTATCTGATGGTCCGGAATCACCGCACGATATCCTGCGTCTGCGCGGCGTGAATGCCGTTGCACGTTATATCGCGAACGAAGTCCAGGAAGTTTACCGCTTACAGGGCGTTAAGATTAACGATAAACACATCGAAGTTATCGTTCGTCAGATGCTGCGTAAAGTCACCATCACCTCTGCGGGAAGCTCTGAGTTCCTCGAAGGTGAGCAGGTTGAATATGCACGCGTGAAAGTGGCAAACCGTCTGCTGGAGCAGGAAGGCAAAATCCCTGCAACCTTTGAACGTGATCTGCTGGGTATCACCAAAGCGTCTCTGGCAACAGAGTCCTTTATCTCTGCGGCATCGTTCCAGGAGACCACACGCGTTCTGACCGAAGCGGCCGTTGCGGGTAAACGCGACGAACTGCGCGGTCTGAAAGAGAACGTCATTGTGGGTCGCCTGATCCCGGCCGGTACCGGTTTCGCGTACCACCAGGATCGTATCCGCCGCCGTCACCTGGCAGAAACTGCCGAGGCAGCACCACAGCAGGTCAGCGCTGATGAAGCAACAGCTAACTTAGCTGAGCTTCTGAACGCCGGCTTCGGTGGCAGCAAAGAGTAAGTGATACAGCAATGTAACTGACTGAACAGCCCTCCTTTTTTAAGGAGGGCTTTTTTGTGCAGTACAGCAGGTAAACGGGCATATTATGCGCAACGTATTGTTTATTTTTATGATTTTATTTTCTGTCGCCGGTGTCAGCCGGGCGGCGGAAGTGCCTTCTGATTCTCAGGAATGGTTACTGAAAGATGAACCGCCGGTTTTGATTCAGGTAAAAGAACCGCAGGTGATTTTTGCTCCGGTGGCCGGTGTGATGCAGGGGGTTGCGGAACTGAACCCGTCACACGGTTTTTATATTTATCCGATGAAGGGCGAATTCCGTGAATTACAGTTTGGTAATGATCGCGGTTTTATCGGCAGCGAACAGCTGTCAGATAAAAAACCTAAAGTCGTGCCGCCGCTGGATACACTGAATGAACTCAATAATCCGATTTATGATTATCTGATAACCATCAGCAACACCAATGTGTTTGGCTCGCCGGATGAATCTAAATCCCCTGTTGCCACCCTGTTTGGTGATCTGCGTTATCCGGTGCTGGCCAAAATGGTCAGGGAAAACCGGGAAGGTGAAAAAATTGTCTGGCTGACTATCCGCCTGGCGGACAGACTGGCGTACATCCGCCTGTCAGATGTGGAACTGGACAAAGGGATTCCGATCCTGACGTATCACCATATCCTGAAAGACAGTGAAAACAGGAACTTCCGCCATACCTCGACCACCACATCCGTTGAAGCCTTTAAGGCGCAGATGGATTATCTGAAGCAGTCCGGTTACCGGACGATCTCCCTTGATGACGTGGCCGGTTATCTGGCGAAGGAAAATAACCTGCCGGGCAAAGTAGTGGCGCTGACGTTCGACGATGGCCTGAAATCGGTTTACCGCTATGCTTATCCGATCCTGAAGCAGAATGATCAGAAAGCCACACTGTTTGTAATTTCCTCGCGGGTGAAATCAAAACCGCAGAAATGGGCACCGGACGGCTTGCAGTTTATGTGCTGGCCGGAGCTGATGCAGTCACGGGATGTGTTTGATATTCAGTCACATACGCATTTCTTACATCGGCTGGATAACCGCAAAAACCCGATTATTTTCAGCCGCAAGGAGCACACGATCCTGCTGGATTACCAGCGCTCACAGCGCGTGCTGGCGAAACTGAACCCTGAACAGCATTATCTGGCATATCCTTTCGGGGCATATAATCAGGATGCGATGGATGCAGCACAGCAGGCCGGTATGACGATGGCCGTCACCACCATTCAGGGGAAAGTCCGCCTCGGTGATAATCCGTATGCGCTGAAACGTCTGTATGCACTGCGTACCGACCCGATTGAGAAATTTGCCACCATGATTGGCAACAGTGGTCCGGAAGTGGTGAATAAGGATATTGTTGTCGACAGATAATCCCGTTTTTATATAACAACTCACGGCCTGATAATAACGATTATCAGGCCGTTTTTTTTGTGTGTACATTATGAAATCAGAAATTGCAGTTCATAAGGGGCGGATTCATAACTGACCAGGTTATCTTCAAACTCATTGGCAATAACCATCCGTGGTTTTTCTTTGCCGTGGAAATAACGTTTCACCATTTCAGCGTCGATATTCTCACTGAGATAATGACAGATACAGCAAAGATAAAACCCGGCCGGTAAACACACCAGGTTCGGAGAATCAAAATCTGGTTTCTCTTTCAGGTAAATCAGGTATTTCGACGGGTAGAAGGTTTGCTCAATAATGTTTTGATAATCCAGCACATAGGCATACTGCCGCAGATAATCGAGGGACTGATTTTCCGGTCTGGCTTTCATTTCAGCCAGCCGCAGTTCCATTTTTGAAATCGGGCGATCTGCCGGATAACAGGGAACAAACAGACACCAGCGTTCCGGTAATTCGGTAGTATAAAAAGCTCCGTTGCGCGGTTTATTATCAGTGAAGGTAAAGTAATCCAGATACCAGTCCAGTGTTTCAATGGTTTTTTTTAATTCTGCCATCTGCTGTAATTTGCGGGATTTTTCCTGAATTAAATATTCGGTTAATTTATTTTTATCACCACTTTCCATAATGGTTTTAATATCACTCAGATTCATATTCATCTTCTGAAGATATTTAATTCTGTCGATATAATGAAATTGTTCAAATGTATAATAACGGTATCCGTTTTCATTATCCGTATAACCGGGTTTGAGAATGGATTTTTTATCATAAAAACGCAGTGTCTGCGTTGAAACGCCTAATAGTGCGGCAGTTTCCCCGATAGTAAAATATTTCTTCATGATTGCTGCCTGTAAAATAATTACTTTTATTTAAATTATCAGATTTAAAATTAACATACTATTTCCCGGGGAAATAATTTTGTGATTATCTTCTCATAACCTGAATTACGGATTTAACCTTATTCCAGCTATAAGGTTTAGGGTGTGCGCATTGTTATTTATTGTTAAAAAAGCAGGATAAAAAATGAAAGAATGCACACAGCTATTGTATTCAGGGGAAATGAATTTACCGGGTCATATTCATCCGGATGCGCCCGCTATTTTTCCGGCCACCGCCTATGCCATGCAGGATACACAGCACTATTTTGCTGTCAGCAGCGGCAATGGCGAGTATCAGTATAACCGTACCGCAAATCCTAACCGGGACAGCTTATCTGCCGCGATCTCACTGATGGAAGACGGCGAAGTCTCTGCAGTTATGGCTTCCGGGATGGCAGCAATCTCAGCGACATTGCTTAGCCTGCTCAGACAGGGTGACCATCTTGTCGTGAATGAGGCTATTTACGGCGAAACCATTGAACTGATTGATTTAATTCTGGTTCCGCTGGGGGTAACAGTAACCTATGCGGATTTTCTGTCACCGGAGTCGGTACAGGCCGCCATCCGGCCGGAAACGGTGATGCTGTATACTGAAATTATCAGTAACCCGCTGATTAAAGTGGTCGATATCGATGCCATTGCCGGTATCAGCCGGGCAAATGGTTGCCTGCTGGTGGTGGATAATACCTTTTCAACCCCGTTTGTCATCAAGCCCTTACAGCACGGCGCGGATATCGTGATCCACAGCCTGACCAAATTTTTCGGCGGCCACAGTGATTTAACTGCCGGTTCGGTGACCTGCTCACAGGTACTGATGCAGAAAATTGAGCTGAAAGCCCGTCTGTTGGGAGGATGCAGTGATCCTTATACGGCCTGGCTATGTCTGCGCAGCATCCGGACAATGGAAATGCGGTTATCGCGCCAGATGGAAAATGCACAGCATATTGCAGAAGCACTCAGCGGTGACCCGCGTGTGGCTCAGGTGAATTATCCGGGCCTGGCGTCACATCCTCAGCATGATTTAGCGAAATCCCTGTTTCTGCAGGGCTGCGGCCCGATGCTCAGTTTCCGTGTCGCTGATGACCAGACAAAAGTCGATGCTTTTATCCGCCGTTTAAATCTTATTACCTATCTGGGCACGCTGGGCGGGTTCCGCACCTCTCTGGCGCATCCGGCAACCGCATTCCGCACTGAATTTACACCGCAGCAACTGATTGATTTCGGTATGCATGAGGGGCTTATCCGTATTTCTGCCGGATGCGAAGCTGCCGAAGATTTAATTGCTGATATTACTCAGGCACTTGATGTGTTTAATTAAACCGGATACTCACTATGGACACGATTCTTAATATTATTAATCAGTTTTCAGATTTTATCTGGACTTATCCGATGCCGGTTTTATTAGTCAGTCTTGGTATCTGGCTGACCATTAAATTCCGGTTTAAATACCAGCTGAATTTCCGTTTTAATATTAAAAATACCTACGGCGGGTTGTTTAAGAAAAAAAATGCCGGTGAACAAATTCAGGGGGCGGGCTCAGTATCCAGTTTTGCCGCCGCCTGTACCGCGCTGGCGAATACCGTGGGTATCGGCAGTATCGGCGGGGTGGCAACCGCGATTACGATGGGCGGGCCGGGCGCGATATTCTGGCTTTGGTTTTCTGCTTTTTTCGGAATTGCGACCAAAGCCTGTGAAATTATTCTCGGCCAGCGTTACCGCGTCAAATATGAAAAATCGATGGATGAGTATGTCTGTGACCGCTCATTTGTGATGGAACATGCTCTGGGCTGGAAAAAAGGTGCGGTTGCATTGTCGGTATGCTGTTTTATGCTCGGGCCGTGGACTTGTCTGGTACAGAGTGAATCCGCGACGTCCTCTATCGAAGAAGCGTTTAATGTCGACAGTTACCTGACATTGCTGGTGATGGTTATTTTTATTGCCAGTGTCATTATCGGCGGATTAAAAGGTATTTCCTCCAAAATGGAAAGTGTGGTGCCGAAACTGGCGATCACCTATCTGACCGTTGCCGTTATTCTGCTGGTGATGAATTATGATCAGATCCTGCCTGCATTTGCGCTGATTTTTAAATCGGCCTTTTCACCGGCTGCCGGTGTCGGCGGATTTGCCGGAGCAACTGTGATGGAAGCCATCCGTTTCGGGATCGCCAGGGGGATTTATTCCAATGACGCCGGAACCGGCTACGGTATTGTGGCGCATGCGGCAGCAACAACCGATCACCCGATCCGCCAGTCCAGCTGGGGTTTCGGCGAGGTTTTCCTGACCATTATTATCTGTACTGTTACCGCGCTGGCTATTCTGACCACTAACGTGTGGGTGGATTACGCCGGCATTACCTCATCACGCCTGACCACGCTGGCATTTAAAGTGACATACGGTGATGCGGGCAGCTGGTTTATGGCGATATTTATCACCCTGCTGGCCTGTACCACGACCATCGGTATGTATTTTACCTGTGAGAAAGCGGTGAACTTTTTCTTCGGGGATACCAGAGCCAATAAAATCGCGAAGAATTTGTACCGGGTTTATTACCTGGCGCCGATTGTGTTATTCACTAACCTTCAGGCCGATATTTTGTGGGCGCTGACCGATATTCTGAGTGCGGTCTATGTGCTGATCACCATGACATTAATACTGAGCCGGCGGAAAGAGATTTTCCGGTTATTTAATGATTTCTGGGATCGCTATATTCCGGCGAAAAATGCCGGACAGGATGTGCCGCCGGTGACTTACTGTAAGCGGATAGAATAAAAAAATCAGGCCGGTATTCACCGGCCTTTCTTACATTATCTTCCCAGATATTTATCCCAGTCCTTCCAGACCGGCTGAAGACCGGCGGCGAGCAGGGCATCCGCGACCTGCTGCGGCGAGCGGTTGTCATGCGGGCTGAACTGCTCCAGTTCCGGATCATCCTCTTCGGCATAGCCGCCGGGCTGAGTGCGGGAACCGGCGCTGACCTGGTTTATCGCCACCGGCACCATATGATCACGGAAATACGGTGATTCGCGGGTGGAGAGTGACAGCTCAATATCCGGTGCGAACAGGCGGAATGCACAGATAAGCTGCACCAGCTCCGTTTCATTCATCAGGGATTCCGGCTCAATACCGCCTGCACACGGGCGCAGGCGCGGGAAAGAGATGGAATAACGGGTTTTCCAGTAGCGCTGGCGCAGATAGTGCAGATGTTCCGCGACCATGTAGCAGTCTGTCCGCCACTGACCGGACAGGCCGATCAGCGCGCCGAGCCCGATCTTGCTGATCCCGGCCTGACCAAGGCGATCCGGGGTTTGCAGCCGCCAGTGAAAATCCTGTTTTTTCCCTTTCAGATGGTGCCGCTGATAGGTGCTCTCATGGTAGGTTTCCTGATACACCATCACGCCGTCCAGCCCCAGCGTGCGCAGTTCGGCGTATTCCTCTGTCGCCATCGGCTGCACTTCCATCATCATGGTACTGAAATAATCACGGATCAGCGGGAAGGTTTCGCGGAAGTAGTCCATTCCCACTTTGCGCTGATGTTCGCCGGTGACCAGCAGCAGGCTGTCAAAGCCGAGGGCTTTTATTGCCTTACATTCGCTATGGATTTCTGCCGGTGTCAGGGTCTTGCGCTTAATGTGGTTGCTCATGGAGAAGCCACAGTAAGTACAGTCGTTGGCACACAGGTTAGAGAGATAGAGCGGGACATACATCCCGACGACATGGCCGAAACGCTGCCGGGTCAGAGTCTGTGCTTTCTGCGCCATCACTTCGAGATACGGCCGGGCAGCCGGGGAGATCAGTGCCATAAAATCCGTGGTGGTCAGCGTGTCTGCACTCAGCGCCCGTTCGACATCCCGCGTGGTTTTGCTGTTGAGCTGTAAGGTGAGATCATCCCAGTCCAGCTGCTGCCAGCGGTCACTGAAGGTTTTTTCACTCATCACAATGCTCCCAGGAATGAGGTCAGCGGGCTGGATGCCGATGCCTGCAACTGCTTCGGCGCCAGCTCTGCCTCCCGCGCCAGCAGCCCGGCCTCAATGGCCAGACGGAACGCTTTTGCCATGGTGACCGGTGAGCGGGCAACGGCCATCGCGGTATTAACCAGCACGGCATCTGCACCCAGTTCTATCGCCTCGAGGGCGTGGCTGGGTGCGCCGATCCCGGCATCAATCACTACCGGAACCGTTGCCTGTTCAATAATAATGCGCAGCATATCGCGGGTCTGTAATCCCTGATTGGAGCCGATAGGTGCACCCAGCGGCATAACGGCGGCGCATCCGGCCTCCTGCAACCGGCGGCATAGTACCGGGTCCGCACTGCAGTAAGGCAGGACAACAAACCCCTCTTTCACCAGTATTTCTGCCGCAGCCAGGGTTTCAACCGGGTCCGGCAGCAGATAACGGGCATCGGGGTGGATCTCCAGTTTGATCCAGTTGGTGCCGAGCGCCTCCCGCGCCAGTTGTGCGGCAAACACCGCTTCCCGGGCATTGTTTGCACCGGAAGTATTCGGCAGCAGTTTAATACCGAGTTCACGGAGCGGGGCAAGGATATCATCGTGTCCCTGAGAAAGGTCGATACGCTTCATCGCCATGGTGACTAACTGGCTGCCGGAGGCGGTAATCGCCTCCTGCATCACCCGGCTGCTGGTGTATTTCCCGGTGCCGGTAAATAAATGGGATGTAAATGTGGTATCTGCAATCGTCAGCATCATTAACCTCCTGCGATAGCCTGAAAAAGTAAAATCTGATCGCCGTCGCGGACAACGTGTTCTGACCAGCAGCCACGGACAACAATGGTCTGATTTACCGCGACAGCAATGCCTGCCACCGGGCGGCCGAGAAATGTCAGTAGTTCACTGACGGTAATGGGAGAATCAATATCCATCACCTCGTCATTCACCGTTATGCGCATGCGGCTGCCTCCTGACACACCGGGCAGTCTGCTGCCCGCCGGAGCTGTAATGTGCTCCAGCTTTGCTGTCTGCCGTCGAAAAGGCGTAATTTTCCGTTCAGCGGGGAAGACAATCCTGCCAGCAATTTAATGGCTTCCAGCGCCTGGAGCGTGCCGATCACCCCGACAACCGGGCCGAGCACACCGGCAGTTCGGCAGTTGCGTTCCGGAATGACATCATCGGGATAGAGGCAGCAGTAACAGCCGTGCTCAAACGGGGGCTGCAGTACCAGAAGTTGTCCGCTGAAACCAACCGCGCTGCCGCTGACCAGGGTTTTTTGCTGCGTCACGCAGGCGGCATTGATAGCATGGCGGGTGGCCATGTTGTCGGTACAGTCGAGGACAATATCTGCTGTTTGTACAATACGTTGCAGCGTTTCCCGGGTCTGACGTTCGGTGATCACATTGAGTGTCAGGGCCGGGTTCAGTGCCCGCAGACGTACTGCCGCAGTGCGGGCTTTATTGTCCGGCACATCGGCTTCGGTATATAAAATCTGGCGCTGGAGGTTGGAGAGATGTACCTCATCATCATCAATCAGGGTCAGCTCACCGACACCGGCGGCGGCCAGATACAGCGCCGCCGGAGAACCCAGCCCGCCGAGGCCGGTGATCACCGCATGAGACTGTTTGAGTTTCAGCTGACCTTCCGGGCCGATATCCTCCAGCAGCAGCTGGCGGCTGTAGCGCATAAAATCATGATCATTCAGCATGGTTTACCTCCTGATATTCAGCGGCTTCCCCGGTCAGTGTCATCAGTTGCCGGGTGGCGGCCTGCCAGTCAGCGGCTTTGGTGATGGCGCTGACCACCGCAATACTGCCGACGCCGGTGGCAGCAACAGCAGGAGCGCGTTCAAGGGAAATACCGCCGATGGCGACCAGCGGGAAATCCGGCGTGGCGGTAACCTGGCGGGCTAAGTTTTCTAAACCCTGCGGGGAAGAGGGCATGATTTTGGTTTGTGTCGGGAAAATATGCCCCAGCGCGATATAGGACGGACGCAGCGCTTTGGCACGCAGCAACTCGTTGTCATCGTGGGTGGAAATTCCGAGGCGCAGTCCGGCCTGCTGAATCGCCCGCAAGTCAGCAATATCCAGATCTTCCTGGCCGAGATGCACACCATACGCACCGTGCTTTATGGCAGAACGCCAGTAGTCATTGATAAACAGCCGCGCCTGATATTTTTCCCCCAGCGCAACAGCGGTGCGGATCTGCTCATCCACCTGTGCATCGGTTTTGTCTTTGATGCGCAGCTGAATAGTCCGCACGCCGGATGCCAGCAGCCGCTCAATCCACACCAGTGAATCGACCACCGGATACAGCCCTAATTTATGTTCCGTCCGGGCAAACGGCGCGTCAGGCAGATTCATCGATACGCTCCTCTGCACTGTGATACAGCTCGCTGCCTTTGGCGCGGAAGGCGTCAGACATCTCTTCCATCCCCGCGGCGTAGTCGCGGACTTCCTGTGAGATTTTCATTGAGCAGAATTTCGGCCCGCACATTGAACAGAAATGTGCGACTTTGCCGGATGCCTGCGGCAGGGTTTCATCGTGGTAAGTCCGGGCAGTTTCCGGGTCCAGCGCCAGATTGAACTGATCTTCCCAGCGGAATTCAAAACGCGCTTTTGACATCGCGTTATCGCGGATTTGTGCTCCCGGATGCCCTTTGGCGAGATCGGCGGCGTGCGCGGCGATTTTATAGGTGATAAGCCCTTGTTTAACATCTTCTTTATTCGGTAATCCGAGATGTTCCTTCGGTGTCACATAACAGAGCATGGCACAGCCGAACCAGCCGATCAGTGCCGCACCGATGCCGGATGTGAAATGGTCATAGCCCGGTGCGATATCGGTGGTCAGCGGCCCCAGGGTGTAGAACGGCGCTTCATGGCAGTGCTCCAGTTCTTCGGTCATGTTTTTGCGGATCATCTGCATCGGCACATGGCCCGGGCCTTCAATCATCACCTGCACATCATATTCCCACGCGATTTTGGTCAGCTCGCCGAGAGTATGCAGTTCAGCGAACTGGGCTTCGTCGTTGGCATCCTGAATAGAGCCCGGACGCAGACCATCACCGAGCGACAGCGCCACATCATACGCCGCGCAGATTTCACAGATGTCACGGAAGTGCTGATAGAGGAAGTTTTCCTGATGATGGGACAGACACCATTTCGCCATAATCGAGCCGCCGCGTGACACAATGCCGGTCAGGCGTTTTGCCGTCATCGGCACATAACGCAGCAGGACACCGGCGTGAATGGTGAAGTAATCCACCCCTTGTTCCGCCTGCTCCAGCAGGGTATCGCGGAACATCTCCCAGGTCAGATCCTCGGCCACACCGTTCACTTTCTCGAGTGCCTGATACACCGGCACAGTACCGATAGGCACCGGGCTGTTACGCAGGATCCACTCGCGGGTTTCGTGGATATAGCGGCCGGTGGAGAGATCCATCACCGTATCCGCGCCCCAGCGGGTGGACCAGACCAGTTTCTCCACTTCTTCCTCAATGGAGGAGGTGACAGAGGAGTTGCCGATATTGGCATTCACTTTTACCAGGAAATTGCGGCCGATAATCATCGGCTCGGATTCCGGGTGGTTGATATTGGACGGGATAATGGCGCGTCCGGCAGCGACTTCATCGCGGACAAACTCCGGGGTGATGTTATCCGGCAGATTGGCACCGAAATGCTGTCCCGGATGCTGTTGCAGCAGGACTTCTCCCCGGATACGTTCACGTCCCATATTTTCGCGGATGGCGATAAACTCCATCTCCGGGGTGACAATCCCTTTCCGGGCATAATGCAGTTGTGTCACGCATTTTCCGGTTTTGGCTTTCAGCGGTGCCGGGCGGTTTGGGTAGCGCAGATGGTCAAGGCCGTTATCGGCCAGCCGGTCACGGGTAAAATCAGAACTCAGTTGTGTCACCGCCTCGGTATCATCCCGCTCTGCAACCCATTGCTCACGCAGACGGGCAAGACCGGCGCGGACATCCAGTTTCACCTGCGGGTCGCCGTACGGCCCGGCGGTATCATAAACCGGTACCGGCTCATTCTCTTCATACTGCGGATTGGCTTTATCACCGCCGATCAGAGTCGGGGACAGGGCAATTTCCCGCATCGGTACGCGGATATCCGGGCGCGAGCCGGTGAGATAAATACGGGAGGAATTCGGGAAATTCACCCCTTTCAGGGTGCTGATATATTCCTCTGCCGCGTCGCGCTGCTCACGGCGGGTACGGGCTTTGGAAGGAGCGGCGGTTTCCGCACCCGGGGAGAGATCAGTGGTATCAATACGTTGTTCACGGGACATAGCAAATTCCTTACAGTGAAACCGGCAACGCCGGAAGAAAAAGTGAGAAATTGCTTGTCTGGAGGTGCGTCAGGAGTAATGCGTGATAACCGGCTGTACCCAAAAACCGCATTGCGGCGGCTGAAAACAGCGGTTAAAAAAGGAAAGATTACTCTTGTTCCCTTCGCGGGTACTAACCCGATCAGGTTCCGCGGATCCCGAATTAACGGTCTCAGCCCGATTTATCACAGAGATAAATACTGGGCACTCCGACAAGAAAGATTTCAGTATAAGAAGCTGCCCGGAAACTACAACCTTTTTATAACATCATTTATTTACCTGAAGCATTCCCGGTCATCCTCCCTGATATTCAGCGGTTACGCCGCTGTGGCTAAAGATAAAAAAAATTAAATTAAAACTGATAATTTCCGGTCAGTTGCCGATGTTTTTTGTCGGCGTGCCTTATTACGGCATATTAAGAAAAAACAATTGGTTATTTATTGGCCTTATTGATTGCTTTCTGCATCAGGAAAAAAGATGAATCTTAAAAATACGACGATTCGTGTCAGGTTATCTGTCACATTTGGTGTTCTGATCGCCATTCTGGCTTTGGTTTCCGGAATGGCGGTGATGAACCTGTATAAAGACAAAGAGATGTTCACGAATTACGTTAACGGGACATATGCACTTCAGGTTCAGGCGTATGAAGTCCGCCATGCGACGGAAGAGCGGGCTATCATGCTGCGGGATATGATCAATGCGACTGATAAGAAAGATAAAACAGAAGAACTGAACCGTTTTAAAGAAGAGGACGGGAAAGTCAGTAAAAGAACGCAGACACTGCTGGATATGGTCAATGAGTTCGGCATGGATCCGCAGGGACGGGCGTTGCTTGATAAGATGATAGCGGATGAAAAACACTATGCCGCCGTGACCCGTGAAGTGCTTGAACTCGATCAGCAGGGACGTCATGAGGAGGCGATTGCGAAAATGATGGATGCCGAATATGCGGCATCGGATGCCTATATCCTGTCATTCCGTGCCAGCCGCGATCATGGCACGGAAACCGGTAATCAGCTTATTCAGGAATTTAATACCAATTATGAGCGCCAGAGCAACATTATTCTGGTGTTCGCGCTGCTGGCGTTAACGCTGGCGATTGTCTCCGGGGTGATGATTATCCGGAATCTGACACGCTCTCTGGGCGCCGAACCCGCCCAACTGAAAGAAGTGGCTGAACGGGTGGCTTCCGGTGATCTATCGCCGTCCGATGAAATTCATCCGGTTCCGGACGGTAGTGTGCTGAGTACCCTGAAAGCGATGCAGAGGAATCTGGCCAGTATCGTCGGTACGGTGCGTAATAACAGTGACAGTATTGTGACCGGCACAATGCAGATAACCAGCGGTAATGCTGATCTGAGCCAGCGTACTGAATCCCAGGCCAGCAGTCTGCAGCAGACCGCAGCATCAATGGAACAGTTGTCTGCTACAGTGAAAAGCAGTGCGGAGATTGCGGCAAAAGCGAACATGATGGCAGCGGAAGCGTCCGAAACCGCCCGTCACGGTGGTGAGAAAGTGGATTTGGTTATTCATGCCATGCAGGATATCTCAAACTCTTCCCGCACAATCACTGACATTATCGGTGTGATTGATTCCATCGCATTCCAGACCAATATCCTTGCACTGAACGCGGCGGTGGAAGCCGCCCGCGCCGGTGAACACGGACGCGGTTTTGCTGTGGTATCCGGCGAAGTCCGGACACTGGCGCAGCGGAGTGCACAGGCTGCCGGTGAAATAAAAAATCTGATTAATACCAGTGTTGAGCAGGTGGATGCCGGCAGTAAACTGGTGGCAGAAGCCGGTGAGTCGATGCAGGTGATTGTCACTCAGACACAGGGTGTCAGCCAGATGATTGACGAGCTGACACTGGCGGCAAATGAGCAGTCTCAGGGCATTTCGCAGGTCGGGATTGCTGTACAGCAGATTGATGAAGTCACACAGCAGAATGCTGCGCTGGTGGTTGAAAATGCGGCGGCTGCGGAAAGCCTGCATCAGCAGGCGGGGCAGCTCATGCAGGTTATGACACAGTTCAGACTGGGGAGCAGCGCCGCCTGATCCGGCTGATATCCGCTGCCGTACCTCCGGCAGCGGGTATCATATTTATCAGTGACGGGCAGGAGGATCAGCTGTTTACTGGGTTTAATGACCACGTCAGCTGCATCCACCCCTGCTTTTCTGCTTCTGCCTTCAATACCGGGTCAGCGTTGACCGTCAGCACATCCGTGGCGTAGCGGCACAGGGGTAAATCGTTGGCGGAATCGGTATAAAAAATCGTACGTTCCGGTAAAAACTGACGAATATCCAGAAAGTTAGCCAGTTTTTCCACTTTCCCTTCCCGGAAGGTGGTGATCCCCTGCAATGCACCGGTGTAGTGATCATCCCGGACTTCCAGTTCGATACCAAACGCCAGATTCACACCCAGCATCTTCGCCACCGGTTTGACAATAAAATCGGCGGTGGCAGAAATGATGATCACCGGCACGCCGTGTTCTTTATAAAACGCGAGGGTTTTGACCGCATCCGGGTAGACCAGCGGGCGCACTTTGCTTTCGGTAAAATCAGCTACCCATTCATCAATCTGTGCAACGGTGGCATTGCCTAAGGCCTTAAGGCTGAAGGCCATATACGCGGCCATATCCAGCTTACCGGCGCTGTAATCCGCCATCATCTGCTTATCTGCGGCAAGAAAGGCCGGATCAGTGATAATGCCTTTTTCCCACAGGTAGTCTGTCCATAACAGGCTGCTGTCTGCAGCGATTAAGGTGTGATCGAGGTCGAAAACCGCTAATGTTGACATGACGTTCCTTTAATTAACTGACGGGGCAAGGGCGCGGATTTCATTTTTATTGAACATCAGCTCCAGCTGAGTGCCCTGTTCAAACAGCCGCTCTGAGGAGCGGTTCAGCAGATCCACGGTCAGTGCGCCCAGCCCGGTATCCACCTGATAACGGATAATATTGCCCAGTAACTGACTGTCACGGATTGTACCTGAAACCGGGTGAGAAATGTGTTCCCCGTACTGCCTTCCGGCCTCGCGCACATAAATGGATTCCGGGCGGATCGCCACAATACCGCTGAGATTCAGGCCGAGCAGGCTGTTGGCGTTGTGCGCGCTGACCAGATTGTAATGCCCCATAAAACGCGCGACAAACTCATTGGCGGGCTGGGTGTAGATATTTTCGGCGGTATCGCTCTGCACGATTTCACCTTTGTTCATCAGGAAGATGCGGTCAGACATCAGCATGGCTTCTTCCTGGTCGTGGGTGACAAAAATGGTGGTGAGATTCAGCTCGCGCTGGATCTGACGGATTTGCTGGCGCAGATGTTTGCGGATCTGCGCATCCAGCGCGGAGAGCGGTTCATCCAGCAGCAGGATGCGCGGCTTCATCACCAGTGCCCGTGCCAGTGCCACCCGCTGGCGCTGGCCGCCGGAAAGCTGATGCGGCAGATGCTGTTCTTTTCCTTTCAGACCCACCAGCTCAATCACCTCTGCAACGGATTTGCGCTGTTCATTTTCCGGGACTTTCTGCATCTTCAGACCGAAAGCAATGTTGCGTTCAGTGGTCATATTCGGAAACAGCGCATAGCTCTGAAACACCATGCCGATTTCCCGCTGCTGTGGCGGAGATGAAGTAATATACTGTTTATTCACATAAATTCTGCCGTCATTGACCGGTTCCAGCCCGGCGAGACAACGCAGCAAGGTAGATTTACCGCAGCCGCTCGGGCCGAGCAGAGTAATAAATTCCCCTTTGCTGACAGAAAAATTCAGACCGGAAAAGACCGGAGTGGCAGCAAAGGATTTTGTCAGGTTTTCAGCAATTACATAGCTCATCAGTGATTCCTCAGCGGCTTAAGCGTGTCGCGATCAGGGTCAGGATCAGGGTGAAAATAAAGTAGCTCGCCACCAGTGCGGAGGTGAAGTGCCCGCTGGTCTGGCGCATGTTATAGAGATAGATTTGCAGGGTTTCGTAACGGGTGCCGACCAGGATATTGGCAAATACAAACTCGCCGAACAGGAAGGAGAAGGCGATCAGCAGCGACACCAGCAACCCTTTGCGGATATTTGGCACCACCACCAGCAGAAATGCCTTAAAAGTGCCTGCGCCGAGCAGATGGGCGGCATCCAGCAGATCTTTCAGCGGCACGCCGTTCAGGCTGTTGGCCAGCGCCCGGTACATAAACGGCAGGGTGATGGTGAAATAGGTGCCGATCAGGATCCACGGCGTACCGGCAATCGGCAGCGGCCCGTCAGCAAACAGCTGTAGTAATCCGACGGAGGAGACCACCGGCGGCACGGCGAACGGCAGAATAATCAGGATCTCCATCAGCCCTTTCAGCCGCGGGAAGTAATAAAACACGGCAAACACCAGCGGCAGGATCACCAGGGTGCTGATGGCAAGGGTGACAAAACAGATAAACAGCGAACGGCCGAACGCGGCAAGAAAACGCGGATCCTGCCACAGTTTCAGATACCACTGTAATGTCAGGCCGTCCGGCAGCACCGTGGCACCCCAGCGGGTGGAGAAGGAATACAGCAGGGTCGCGATAATCGGTAACAGCAGCAGGATCACAATCAGGCTGAGCATGATTTTGTGATAACGCGCCATGGACGGCGGATTGAGTGTGAGATCAGCACTTGGCATGGTAACTCCGTTTCAGCAGCCAGTGATAGACAACAGTGATGAATCCGAGGATAACCATCAGCAGGACAGAGAGTGCCGCCGCCATATTCGGCTCCAGGAACAGGTCGCCGGACACCAGGCTGGCGATACGGATGGTCACCATATTGTAGTTCCCGGTGGTCAGCGCATAAGTGGAGGCATAAGCCCCGGCGGCATTGGCGAACAGAATGATAAAGGTGCCGAGCAGCGCCGGCGAAAGCACCGGCAGCGCGACATAGCGCCAGTAGGCCGGGCGGCCGGCCCCCATGGTTTTGGCGGCATCCTCCCACTCCGGTTTCAGGGCATCAAACGCCGGATAGAGCAGCAGGATCCCCAGCGGGATCTGAAAATAGAGATAAATCAGCATCAGCCCGGCAGCGCTGTAGAGATTGAAATCCTCAATCACTCCCCAGGCTTTCAGTTGCAGGGTGATGGCGCCGTTGACGCCGAGAATGATGATGAAAGCAAACGCCAGCGGCACACCGCTGAAGTTGCCGGTCATATTGGTAAAGGCAATCAGCCAGCGGCGCGGACGCGGCGGGACGTGCTGTAAGGAGGCGGCAAACAGTGCGGCGAGGATCAGCCCGCCGACCGCCGATACCCCGGAAATCCACAGAGTGTTTTCAAAGGACTGAATATAAAAAGGGCTGCTGAAGATTTCGGTAAAGTTACCGAATGACCAGGCATCTTCATACACAAAGCTGTTGATAATCACCCATAACATCGGCGCAAGCTGGAAAAGCGCGAACAGCAGAGCAGCCGGGAGCAGTAACAGCATCGGTTTCAGCGGCAGACGGCGTGACAGAGGGCGGGTATGTTGCTTACTTTTCATCGCGGTCAGCTCCGGCAGAATATCAGCCATGTTGCGTCTCCCGCAGCAGGCGCGGTACAGCGGCTTTGTTGTGTCCGCTCAGGCCGAGCAACCGGCAGATGGTGCCGCACAGCTGTGTCTGCTGCACCGGAAGATCGGCCTCATGAGAGAAGGCGTCACCGGTAACAAACAGCGGGACAGTGCGCTCTTCATCCAGAATCCCGCCGTGTGAGCGGTCATTATTCATACCGTGATCACTGGTCACCAGTACCTGATAACCCGCTTCAAGCCAGGCAGGCAGATACGCGGAGAGCAGGCCGTCTGCACGGCGGGCGCTGTTGCGGTATTGCTGTGAATCCCCGCCGGATTTATGACCGGCATCGTCAATATTCATCGGGTGAATAAGCAGGAAATCGGGGTGGTATTGACGGCGTAAATATTCCGCATCGAGGAATAAATGATCATCTGGATAGTGATCCGCCTGATAAAAACAGCCGTGTTGTATCGCAAGCGAATCATCGTGAGTGAAACGGTCACGGACAGCATCAAACGGAGCGCGGTTATACAGCTCACTGACCCAGTGATAAGCGGCGGCAGCGGTGGTTTTTCCGGCTTTTTGTGCGAGGGAGAAAATACTGTCGTTGTGTGACAGGCGCACCACCTGATTGTGCACCACGCCGCTGTCAACCGGGCGCACGCCGGTCAGAATACATTCATAAAGCGGGCGGGAGAGCGAGGGCAGTTCACAGCTCAGGCTGTACAGTGTGGCGTTCCCGGATTCGGCTAACCCCTGCATAAAGCCCATGCAGTCATGGGCTGTGCGGTAGTTTAAGCCATCCAGAACAACCAGGATAACTGGGTTATTCATTGTCATTCCGTTAATTCATGTTGATGATAACGTTCTGCTGCCACAGTTTCGGCAACTGGCGGGAGGTTTTTTCCCAGCCGTCAAAATCGGTAATCGGTTTGGCTTTGCTGTACTGGGATTCAGGCAGCAGTTTGGCTTTGATATCGTCCGGCAGGGTCAGGTGTGCTGCGCGGATAGGGCGGGCATATCCTTCGGCCAGGTTGAGCTGTCCTTTATCACTGAAGATAAACTCACGGGCCAGTTTGGCGGCGTTCGGGTTCTTCGCGTATTTGTTGATGATGGTGGTGTAACCGGAGGTGACAGAGCCGTCAGACGGGATCACCACGGTAAAGCGTTTGGCATCAATCTGGTCGCGGTAGTTAAGGGCGTTGAAATCCCACATTACCGCCACTTCCACTTCCCCTTTTTCCAGGTTGGCCACGCTCGGGTCATTCAGGGATAAACGTTTCTGTTTGGCGAGATCGGCAAACAACTCAATCGCCGGCTGAATATTGGTTTCATTACCGCCGAGGGCAAAGGCCGCAGACAGCACGCCGCTGTTAGCCTGTGCCGCGATACCGACATCACCGATTGTCACGCGGTAGTTACCGCTGCGCAGATCAGCCCAGCTTTTCGGCTGTTCTTTGACAAGGTCATTATTGATGATGAATGCAATGGTGCCGGTATAGGCCAGCGCCCAGTTACCGTCTTTATCTTTTGCCCAGTCCGGGATCTGATCCCAGGTGGTGGGTTTATAAGGCTGCACCACATCTTTCTGAACGGCGACAGGGCCGAAGGCGGCACCGACATCCCCGATATCTGCGGTGGCATTACTTTTTTCAGCCGCAAACTTGGCAATTTCCTGAGCAGAGCTCATGTCGGTATCCTGATGGCGGATACTGTAGAGTTTTTCAAGATCAGACCAGGTGCCTTTCCAGTTGGCCCAGGTATCCGGCATCCCGACACTGTAAACCACGCCCTCTTTTTTGGCGGCGGCAATCAGTTCTTCAGGAATGGTGTTTTGTCCGGCAGAGAACGCAGAAAAAGAGGCGGAAACAGCAACGGCGGTCAGCAATATTTTGGCAGCAGGAAAACGTGTCATAAAACCCTCGTCAGTTAACTGATTCAGTATCAGTGGTGAGGCTAGGGTATGACGCGTTTGTGACAGGCAACTGACACCCGTGTGACACTTTTCTGACAGCCGGGTGACAGGGAAATGCATGCCCCGTTATGCCGAGTATTCTCCCCGCAAACGGAGTATGATTTAATCCATTATTATTTCATTAACATGATGTCTCTATTATGCAGCAGATTTTAACGGGCAATGAAACCGGCTACTGGGTTATCAGCGCGGATAACCGCGTCTGGCTGCCGGAAGGACAACTGCCGGAGGGCAGTGCGGCACAATGGATGCTGACCGGGAAACCGGCGGTGCGTATCGGGGAGTGGCAGGGGCTGCCGGTCTGGCTGATCCGCGAAAAAATGCGTTCCGATATGTGTTCGCCGCGCATTATTGCCGCAGAGAATGATGACCTCTTCAAAATGGCCGGACGCGGCGTGCAACTGGCGGAATTCTACCGCTCGCACCGTTATTGCGGCTACTGCGGTGCGGCGATGAAATACAGTGAAAGTGAGTGGGCGTGTCTGTGTGACAGCTGCCGCGAACGTTACTATCCGCAGATAGCGCCGTGTATTATTGTCGGCATCCGCCGTCATGACTCTATTCTGCTGGCACAGCACCGCCGCCACAAAAGCGCGCCGTTGTTTACCGTACTCGCCGGGTTTGTCGAAGTCGGCGAAACCCTGGAAGAAGCTGTCGCCCGTGAGGTGATGGAAGAGAGCCGGATTGAGATTCAGAATATCCGTTATGTCTCCTCGCAGCCGTGGCCGTTCCCGCACTCGCTGATGATGGGATTCCTGGCGGATTATGCGGATGGTGAAATTCATCACGATCCGTCAGAGCTGCTCAGTGCAGACTGGTACCGCTATGATAATCTGCCGGTTATTCCGCCGCCGGATACCATTGCCCGCCGTCTGATTGAAGATACAGTCGTACTGTGCCGTCAGGATGACGAAGACGCGTAACACCGCCCTGACCCCGGGCGGCAGGCGTGCTACAATGGGTTTTATTCAGGACGTCAATACGTTACGCGGCCAACAACTTTTTGGAGTCTGTCATGAGTGAACTGAAAAACGACCGCTATCTGCGGGCATTACTGCGTCAGCCGGTGGATGTCACCCCCGTGTGGATGATGCGCCAGGCCGGGCGTTATCTGCCTGAATATAAAGCCACCCGCGAACAGGCGGGGGATTTTATGGCGCTGTGCAAAAACACCGAACTGGCCTGTGAAGTAACTCTGCAGCCGCTGCGTCGTTTTCCGCTGGATGCGGCAATTCTCTTTTCCGATATTCTCACCATTCCTGATGCGATGGGTCTCGGGCTCTATTTTGAAACCGGTGAAGGGCCGCGCTTTGTGCATCCGATCCAGAATGCCCGTGATGTTGAAAAACTGCCGGTGCCGGATCCGGAACAGGAACTCGGTTATGTCATGAATGCCGTGCGCGCCATCCGCAAAGCCCTGAACGGCGATGTGCCGCTGATTGGTTTCTCCGGCAGCCCGTGGACACTGGCAACCTATATGGTGGAAGGCGGCAGCAGCAAAGCCTTTACCAAAATCAAAAAGATGATGTATGCCGAACCGCAGACCCTGCACCTGCTGCTGGATAAACTGGCGGACAGCGTGATCCTCTATCTCAACGCGCAGATTAAAGCCGGTGCACAATCCGTGATGATTTTCGACACCTGGGGCGGCGTGCTGACCGGGCGTGATTACCGTGAGTTTTCACTCAATTACATGCACAAGATTGTCGATGGTCTGATCCGCGAAAATGACGGTCGCCGTGTACCGGTCACTCTGTTCACCAAAGGCGGCGGACAGTGGCTGGAAGCGATGGCAGAAACCGGCTGTGATGCGTTGGGGCTGGACTGGACCACAGATATCGCGGATGCCCGCCGCCGGGTCGGTAGTAAAGTGGCGTTACAGGGCAATATGGATCCGTCCATGCTCTATGCATCACCTGCCCGCATTGAAGCGGAAGTGGCATCTATCCTCGCCGGTTTTGGTCAGGGCGAAGGGCATGTGTTCAACCTCGGACACGGCATCCACCAGGATGTTCCGCCTGAGCATGCCGGTGCATTCGTTGAATCTGTTCACCGCCTGTCAGCCAAATATCATCAGGGCTGATCACTGACAGACCACGGAGGTCACCATGACAGCCATCGACACCCGCGCCCTGAAAGCACGGCAGACAGAACTGGCACAACGGGTCAGTCTGCAGGATGTGCCGCTTAATCCCCGCTATATCGCGGGGGTGGATATCGGCTTTGAGGACGGGGGAAACGTCACCCGGGCTGCTGTGGTGATCCTCACCTGGCCTGAACTGGAAGTGGCGGAGTATCAGACCGCCCGCATTCCCACACAACTGCCCTATATTCCGGGGCTGCTCTCCTTCCGTGAAATCCCCGCCGCACTTGCCGCGTGGGAGAAACTGACCTTAAAACCGGATCTGGTGCTGGTGGACGGCCAGGGGCGCGCTCATCCGCGCCGTCTCGGCGTTGCCGGGCATCTCGGGGTGCTGCTGGATTTACCTGCCATCGGTGTGGCCAAAAGCCGGTTGTGCGGCACGTTTGAACCGCTGACGGAAGAGGCCGGTGCACAATCGCTGCTGACAGACAAAGGTGAGCCGCTCGGCTGGGTCTGGCGCAGCAAAAACCGCTGCAATCCGCTGTTCATTTCACCCGGTCATCATATGAGTATTGACACCGCACTGACCTGGGTAAAAGCCCTGACGCGCGGCTATCGCCTGCCTGAACCGACCCGCTGGGCTGATGGCATTGCCTCAAATCGAACATTTTTTGTCCGGTTGAAACAGAAATTTCCCGATTTTCCACGTAAAGATGTGGATATCACGGATTTTCAGGTAAACTGCGGCTCACATCAGAGTAACGAGTAAAGCGGAATGTTAAAGAACCCGATCCACTTACGGCTGGAAAAACTGGAAAGCTGGCAGCATCTCACCTTCACGGCTTGTCTGTGCGAGAGAATGTACCCGAATTATGCCGTTTTTTGTCAGCAGACCGGGTTTACCGATCCGTCGCTTTACCGGCGTATTCTGGATCTCATCTGGGAAGTCCTGACTGTCAAAGACGCAAAAGTGAACTTTGATAACCAGCTGGAAAAGCTGGAAGACATTATCCCTGATGGAGACGACTATGATATCTACGGTGTGTATCCGGCGATTGATGCCTGCGCGGCACTCAGTGAGCTTATCCATACCCGCCTGAGCGGGGAAACACTGGAGCACGCTATTGCGGTCAGTGAGATTTCAGTCGGCACTGTCGCGGCACTGGAAATGACACAAGCCGGACGCGAAATGTCCGACGACGAATTAAATGAATTGCCCGCTGTTGAAGAAGAGTGGGACATTCAGTGGGAAATTTACCGCTTATTGGCCGCCTGCGAAGAGCGCGATATTGAGTTGATAAAAGGCTTGAAATCCGATCTCCGGGATGCGGGGATCAGCAATATTGGCGTTAGTTTAGGCGATTAAATCAAAAAACGTGATTTAAGCCTATAAATGCCGGTGTTAAAGGCTTCACAATTGCCCCGTCTCTGGTCTACAGTGGGGGGCGAAAAGAAGTGGCTATCGGGGCGCGTGTATCAGGGCTGTCAAAAGGCACATCCGACGCACTCGATGCTTTGCAAACGATAAACACACTGTAAGGATATTTTATGAATAAGACTCAATTGATTGATGCTATCGCAGAAAAAGCAGAGCTGTCTAAAGCACAAGCTAAAGCAGCGCTGGAATCAACTCTGGCGGCCATCACTGACTCTCTGAAAGAAGGCGATGCTGTACAATTAGTTGGCTTCGGTACTTTTAAAGTTAACCATCGTGCAGAGCGTACTGGCCGTAACCCGCAGACCGGTAAAGAAATCAAAATTGCAGCAGCAAACGTGCCTGCTTTCACTGCCGGTAAAGCACTGAAAGATTCAGTAAAATAATTGCGTTGCAAAAACAGATTGATAGAGGGGGATTTCGTCCCCTTTTGTTGATCAGACAGGGGCTGCTTGCACTGGGCTTTGGCTCATTGCTCAGCGCCTGCTCTGTTCAGCCTGACCTTCCTCCCTTCAGCGCGTCCGGTTATATCGCGGACGACGGTGCTGTCAGAATGTGGCGTCTCAACGCTGACAACCAACCCCGTGTCCTGATGAGTGTTTTCAGTCCCTACCGCAGCGGACAACAGACCGTCGTCACCGTTTATGAATACCGCAGAGGCCAGCTCTGGCAGATCCGTGCAGAATATCTGGGCGATAACGGTTTTTCTGAACAGATACGGCTGGATCACGAGGGCAATACCATCTTTATGCAGCGTGATAAAGACGGGCATAAATCCCCGCTGACCGCAGACGAAATCACCCGGATGACCTTTGTGGCGGACAGACAGCTGACACTTAACAGCGCACTGGTGATCGGTGATATCCGGCTGAAACAGGGGCAGTGGCGTGACAGCTATGTCACGGATTGTCAGGGTAATAAATCCTACATTGAATTTGATGCGGAAACAGAACAGTTCCTGGCGAAGCGTCAGCGCAGCAGCGCATCACCTATCTACATTGCATGGCTGGATTCACCGGAAGGACGGGAAATTCTGCTGGCGGCAAATGATAACTTCTGTAAATGGGAACCTACGGAAGATTCACTGTAAATCTCCCGCAGGGTATTAACGTGGTTTACTTATTCAGACGGGCAATAGCACGGTAGCCGATATCACTGCGGCAAAATGCATCATCCCAGTGAATATGTTTCAGTGCGGCATAAGCCTGTTTCTGCGCCTGAGCAATATCCTCACCCAGTGCCGTCACACACAACACCCGGCCGCCGTCAGTCACAACCGCACCTTCTTTCAGTGCTGTTCCGGCCTGGAAAACTTTGCAGTCTGCTTCCTGAATATCCAGTCCGCTGATCACATCACCTTTACGGTAATCACCCGGATAACCACCGGCTGCCATCACCACACCAAGCGCCGGACGCGGATCCCACAGCGAGGTTTTTCCCGCCAGTTTTCCCTGTGCACCGGCAAGGCAGAGTTCAACCAGGTCTGACTGTAACCGCATCATAATCGGCTGGGTTTCCGGATCACCAAAGCGACAGTTAAATTCAATCACTTTCGGCTCGCCGTGTTCATCAATCATCAGCCCGGCGTATAAAAAGCCCTGATAGGTGTGACCTTCCGCCGCCATACCTTCAACGGTCGGATAAATCACTTTTTCCATCACCCGCTGATGAACGGCATCGGTCACCACCGGTGCCGGGGAGTATGCACCCATACCGCCGGTGTTCGGCCCGGTGTCATTGTCACCGACCCGTTTGTGATCCTGGCTGGTCGCCATCGGCACCACATTTTTACCGTCCACCATGACAATAAAACTGGCTTCCTCGCCGGTCAGGAACTCTTCAATCACAATGCGGTGCCCGGCATCGCCGAAAGCATTACCGGCCAGCATGTCATGTACCGCGTCCTGTGCTTCTTTCAGGGTCATGGCGACGATCACGCCTTTACCGGCCGCCAGGCCATCAGCTTTGATCACCACCGGTGCACCGGTTTTGTCCAGATAAGCCAGTGCCGGTTCAACCTCAGTAAAGTTCTGATAGTCCGCCGTCGGGATATGGTGACGCGCCAGAAAATCTTTGGTGAATGCTTTGGAGCCTTCCAGCTGCGCGGCACCTTTGGCCGGGCCGAAGATAGTCAGACCGGCTGCATTGAATGCATCAACCACGCCCATCACCAGTGGTGCTTCCGGGCCGACAATGGTCAGGCCGATATTATTGGCGCGGGCAAAGGCCACCAGGCCGTCAATATCTGTCGCACTGATATCCACATTGGTCAGGTTTGGTTCCTGTGCGGTACCGGCGTTACCGGGCGCGACATAAACATTGGCTGCCAGCGGGGATTGTGCAGCTTTCCAGGCCAGCGCGTGTTCGCGTCCGCCATTACCGATAATCAGGATATTCATAAGTCAGCTCCGGGTATTAATGACGGAAATGGCGCATGCCGGTGAAAATCATCGCGATATTGTGTTCATCTGCTGCTGCAATGACTTCGTCATCACGGATAGAGCCACCCGGCTGGATCACGCAGGTAATACCAACGGCAGCTGCCGCATCAATACCATCACGGAACGGGAAGAACGCATCGGATGCCATGGCGCATCCCGCCACTTCCAGCCCTTCATCACCGGCTTTGATGCCGGCAATTTTCGCGGAGTAAACACGGCTCATCTGACCGGCACCCACACCGATGGTCATATTATTCTTTGCATAAACAATGGCATTGGACTTAACAAACTTCGCCACTTTCCAGCAGAACAGGGCATCTTTCAGTTCCTGCTCTGTCGGCTGGCGTTTGCTGACCACTTTCAGGTCAGTATCACCGACCATCCCGAGATCGCGATCCTGCACCAGCAGACCGCCGTTCACCCGTTTGAAATCAAGGGCGGCAGCCGGATGCTGCCACTGACCGCAGGTCAGCACGCGGACATTCTGTTTTGCCGCGAGAACCGGCAGCGCATCTTCCGCGACGGACGGGGCAATAATCACTTCCACAAACTGGCGTTCAATAATTTCTGCCGCCGTTTTGGCATCCAGTTCGCGGTTAAAGGCGATAATACCGCCGAATGCGGAGGTCGGGTCAGTTTTGAAGGCATTGTCATAGGCGGTAAGTAAGCTATCGGCAACGGCCACGCCACACGGGTTGGCGTGCTTGACGATCACACAGGCTGGTTTATCAAACTGCTTCACACATTCAAGGGCTGCATCAGTATCAGCAATATTATTATAAGAGAGGGCTTTGCCCTGTAACTGCACAGCAGTACTGATGGAGGCTTCCTGAATATTCTCTTCTATATAGAAGGCGGCATTCTGATGGCTGTTTTCGCCGTAGCGCATATCCTGCTTTTTAATGAAGTTGAGATTCAGGGTACGCGGGAACTGACCGGAAGGCTGAGTGGTATCGCCGAAGTACGGTTTTACTTTCTGACCGAAGTAGTTAGCGATCATGCTGTCATAAGCCGCTGTATGCTCAAAGGCTTTGATGGCGAGATCAAAACGGGTATCGAAACTCAGGCTGTTTTGTCCGGCATCCATCTCGGCAATGATATTGCTGTAGTCACTGCTTTTTACCACAATCGCCACATCTTTATGGTTCTTCGCGGCGGAGCGCACCATGGTCGGCCCGCCGATATCGATATTTTCAACCGCGTCTTCCAATGTGCAGCCGGGTTTTGCCACGGTCTCCGCAAACGGATAAAGATTCACAACCACCATATCAATAGCGGAAATCTGATGCTTCGCCATAATCTCATCATCGGTGCCGCGGCGGCCGAGGATCCCGCCGTGTACTTTCGGATGCAGGGTTTTGACACGTCCGTCCATCATTTCCGGAAAACCGGTGTAATCGGAGACTTCAGTCACCGGCAGACCGGCGTCAGCCAGCAGGCGGGCAGTACCGCCGGTTGATAACAATTCAACACCACGGGCGGAAAGAGCCTGAGCAAATTCAGTGATGCCGGTTTTGTCAGAGACACTGAGCAGGGCGCGACGGATAGGGCGAGGCTGTTGCATGAGTTTGGATCCCTTGAATTCAACGAATAAATGACAATAGGTTGCAGGTGAAATCGGTGTATCTCATAAGATTTCAAAACCCGGAGTAAAAAGCAACGGTACACGAATGCAGCAGATTGTAACGCAAACGTTTGCGTGTTGCTTGTGAATTTTGTGATTTTTTACCATCTGTGGATAACTTTGTGTGTAACCCGGTATAAACAGGGGTTTTGCTGGGGAATGCAGCAAACAGTCAGAAAATCGAAAATTAACACTTGTCTTCTGAAATCGACTCCCTATAATGCACCTCCACTGACACGGAACAACGCGCTAACACGCGGTCCGGCAGGAAAAAAGAGAACGGCGTATAAGAAATTATTGCTTGACTCGAAGGGGCTGGAAACGTAATATACGCAGCCTCGCAACAACGCAGAAGACCGGCAACGGCAGCGAATGTTGCAACTGCTCTTTAACAATTTATCAGACAATCTGTGTGGGCACTCGCAGGACATATCACAAAAAATATTATTTT
>NZ_WSPG01000033.1:0-40803 GCF_022819185.1 Morganella sp. HSTU-ASny43 | reverse complement strand
TACTGGCAGTTGCGGCCGAGACAACTGAGTTTATCAGTGCTGATTTTGCGCCACAGGCTGTCCGGAATGGAGGTTTTGTGGTGATCGCGCAGGCCGTCCCAGCCGAAAGAGGTAAAATCATTCTGCAGCTTGCGCACAGTATCGCGTTCAGAGGCCGTTGCCACATCTGCCTTGTCTTCGAGCAGCAGCATCAGGTCGATCTGTTCCCCTTCCGCCGCGCCGATCACCGCCATATTGCGCGGACACACGTAGCGCCCGCGCCCGAACGCACCGGTAAAACGCAGGTCAGGGATAATTTTTGCCAGCAGCGGCAGATCTTTGCTGTAGATCTGATCCTGCAACGCGACATTGGCGGTGCTGATCACCAGCAGCTTTTGCTGTTCCCGCGCGACCGCAATGCCCGGGATCAGATAAGAGAGGGTTTTTCCCACCCCGGTCGGGGCTTCAATCACCAGATGCCGTCCTTCATCACCCGCCATCGTCCGGGCAACTTCCGCAATCATTTCCCGCTGCGGGGCGCGCGGGACAAAGCCGTCAATCTGCTCCGGCAGGGCTTTGTACCAGGCGCTGATTTGTTGTTTGACGGTGGCGGAAAGGGGCATCTGAAAAACCTATGGATAAATAAACAGGGCGCTATTGTTTCACACTACAGAAAAAAAATCAGCATGTCCGGGCCGTTACCGCTCATTTTCTGCATACGGTTGCTTCAATAGTTTGTTACAATTAATCAACATAGCCCCCGGATTTGTCCGGCAGACAGGCTCCACCAGATAAGACCAGAATACATCTATGAAGAAATTATTGATTATTTTCATTTTTATTTTTGCCTTCGGCTCCCTCGGCGGCGTTTTTCTTGCCGGAATGAATATGTATAATCGTTCGGTTGCCCCTGAGACTCCATCCACGGCGCAGGAAACAACCACCGGAGAAACCCGGTAGCTCTCTGCGTCCTGCTAACGAGGTTAATTGCGATGTACCGAGACTATTTTGTGACCGCAGACTGGCTGCACACGCACCTGAATGACGACAATCTTGTTGTGCTCGATGTCAGCAAAGCGCCGCCCGGTCAGCCCGCAGATTGCCATCAGTTATGGCTTGAGCGCCATATTCCGGGCGCACACTATTTTGATCTGGACAAAGTGGCTGATCTCTCTTCCCCGCTGCCGCATATGCTGCCGTCACCGGAAGTGTTCGCACAGGCTGCCGGTGAATTCGGGATCGATAATGACACCATGGTGATTATTTATGACCAGGGTAACCTGTTTTCCGCCCCGCGCGCCTGGTGGACACTGAAAACCTTCGGTGTGAAAAATCTGCGTATTTTACAGGGCGGACTGAATGCCTGGGCCGGTGCCGGTTATACCACCGAAAGCGGTGAGCTGCCGCTGCCGCAGGCGAAAACCTTTGTGCCGGAGTTTCAGCGTCATAATGCGGTAAATAAAGATGATGTGCTGCTGGCAATTACGGATCCGGAAATTCAGATTGTCGATGCCCGTTCTGCCGACCGTTTTCAGGCGCTGGCACCGGATCCGCGTCCCGGCGTGCGTTCAGGCCATATTCCCGGCAGTTGCAATGTACCGTGGAATACCCTGGTGGAGAACGGGATCTTCAAATCCCCGACGCAGATTCAGCAGATATTCCGTGATGCGGGTGTGGATTTAAGCAAATACCTGGTGGTGTCCTGCGGTTCCGGTATGACAGCCGCCATACTGCTGCTGGCGCTGACACTCACCGGCCATCAGAATGTCCGTCTGTATGACGGTTCCTGGGCGGAATGGGGCGGCTCAGACACCCTGCCGATTGAACCATAAAAAAATGCCGGAGCGCGTCAGCTGCTCCGGCATTTTTTAAATCTGTTATGCGGCTGTCAGCCCGCAAACTTCCCGGCGAGAAACAGCACCACCATCGCACCGATCACCGCTACCACAAAGCTGCCGAAATTAAACCCGTCGACACGCCCCTTGCCGAAGAAAACACTGATATATCCCCCGACAACAGCACCAACAACACCCAGTACAATCGTCATAATAATGCCGATACTATAGGTTCCGGGCATAATCCATTTCGCCAGCACACCGGCGATCAGGCCAAAAATAATCCAGGACAGAAAATTCATCAGTACCTCCTGCTGTATTAACGGGTTAAGAAAAAATCCGGCTCACCTGTCAATTAAAGTGCGATATGGCAAAAAAAGCAAATTTTATGCACCCTGAGCCCGGGCAATCGCCTGTGCAATCGAGGCAGAATCTTTCAGCGGGCGGATCACGGCAAAAAGTTCATCCGCTTCCTGCGAATAGGCTTTATGCAGATAGCTGAACCACTGTTTGATACGCGCCACATGGTACAGCCCGGTATCACCCTGCTTTTCCAGCTGCGTGTAGCGGTACAACAAAGCCACCACTTCCGGCCACGGCATAAAGGGCGCGTTATATTTAACCACACAGCTCAGGTTCGGCACATTGAGCGCCCCGCGCCCGAGCATCACCGCATCACAGCCGGTCACAGCCAGGCATTGCTGCGCACTCTGCCAGTCACGGACTTCGCCGTTGGCAATCACCGGAATGGAGAGCCGCTGACGGATAGCCGCGATCGCCGGCCAGTCAATCAGATCCGCACGATAGCCTGCTTCTTTGGTGCGCCCGTGCACTGTGATCTCGGTTGCCCCGCCTTGTGCCACCGCATCGGCGATTTCAAACTGGTGCGCATTGCTGCTCCAGCCGAGCCGCACTTTCACCGACACCGGCAGATGTGCCGGTACCGCTTCACGGATAGCTTTGGTGCCCTGATAAATCAGCTCCGGGTCTTTAAGAAGCATCGCCCCGCCGCCGCTGCCGTTCACTGTTTTGGACGGGCAGCCGCAGTTGAGATCCACCCCGTGCGAGCCGAGTTCCGCCGCACGTGCGGCATTTTCCGCCAGCCATTGCGGGAACTGCCCCAGCAGCTGGATCCGCACCGGCGTACCGGATTCGGTCAGACCGCCGTTTTCCAGCTCCGGACAGAGACGGAAAAACAGTTTCTCCGGCAGCAGCATATCCACCACACGGACAAACTCGGTGATACAGAGATCATAGTCATTCACCGCCGTCAGCAGATGACGGACGAGGGGGTCTAAGACCCCCTGCATTGGTGCTAAAAGAACACGCATGAGCCGGTTCCGTTATTTGCCCCGGTTACCCCACGGGCTGCCGGAGTCGCTGTTGCCGGAACGCGGTTTGTGCTGACGCGGACGCGGCGGACGTTTGTCACCGCCACCGCTGTTACCGCGGCCTTCGGCGCTGCGACCCTGTCCGCCCTGACGTCCTCCGCCGGAACGTCCGTTGCCGCCGCGACCCTGCTTCGCTTTCTGGATAGGTTCGGCTTTGATGGACGGATCCGGATCGTAACCCGGTTCAGCCATCCGCTCGATTTGCTTTTTCAGCAGTTTTTCAATGTCACGTAATAAGTCATGCTCATCGACACATACCAGTGATAATGCCAGGCCGGTAGCCTCCGCACGCCCGGTACGGCCGATACGGTGGACATAATCTTCCGCCACATTCGGCAGTTCATAGTTCACCACATACGGCAGCTGCTCGATATCCAGACCGCGTGCCGCGATATCAGTCGCGACCAGAGCGCGGATAGCGCCGCTTTTGAAATCCGCCAGTGCACGGGTACGTGCGCCCTGGGATTTATTACCGTGGATAGCCGCCGCTTTGATGCCGCTGTCGTTAAGGAATTCCGCCAGACGATTGGCACCGTGTTTGGTGCGGGTGAAAATCAGCACCTGCTCCCAGTTATCACGGCCAATCAGGTGCGCCAGCAGTTCTGCTTTGCGTTTTTTATCCACCAGATGAACAAACTGTGTGACCTGCTGTGAGGCACTGTTGCGCGGGGAAACTTCCACCGTCACCGGATTATTCAGAATGGTATTCGCCAGAGATTTGATACCATTGGAGAATGTCGCGGAAAACAGTAAATTCTGACGTTTCACCGGTAATTTTTTGATAACACGGCGGATATCATGGATAAAGCCCATATCCAGCATGCGGTCAGCTTCATCCAGCACCAGAATTTCGACTTTGGATAAATCCACGGCATTCTGATGTTCCAGATCCAGCAGACGGCCCGGAGTGGCAATCAGGATATCCACGCCGCCGCGCAGTTTCATCATTTGCGGGTTGATGCTCACCCCGCCGAAGACCACCAGCGAACGGGTGCGCAGATGGCGGCTGTACTCGCGGACGTTTTCGCCGATCTGAGCGGCTAGTTCACGGGTCGGGGACAAAATCAGCGCGCGGACCGGACGCCCGCCGCCTTTGCGCGGATTATCCTGTAAATATTGCAGGATAGGTAAGGTAAAACCGGCGGTTTTTCCGGTACCGGTTTGTGCGCTGGCTAATAAGTCATGTCCGGCAAGAACCTGCGGAATGGCCTGCATCTGAATCGGGGTCGGCTGTTCGTAGCCCATCTCTGCGACGGCCTTCTGAATTTCCGGGCATAATGGTAATGATGAAAAACTCATGAATTGTTAAGACTCCGCCCCGGTCTGTTGTCTGCGGGGCCTGCTGATAATTGAATGTCGAAAATTAATCCGTCACTCCGGAAGAAATATCGATAAAATACGTCTGTGATCAATCCGTTGCTTACTGCTCATTTACAACAGATACTGATGAGCATACAGTTAATCATATGATTGATCTCTCGTTTATGCCGACACACCCATAAGGATATACGCCATGTCAGTCAATACGACTAATACGCCGCGAGGCGAACAAGCCAAACTCGCTTTACTGGAAGCCGCTATTGAGATTTTCGGACTGAACGGCCCAAATAGTGCCACTACTCGCCAGATTGCACAACGTGCGGATCAAAATATCGCAGCTATTGCTTATTATTTCGGCTCAAAAGACGGGTTGTATCTGGCCGTTGCACAGCATATTGCCGACATTATCCGTGATGAATTCCGTCCTGTCATTGAAGAAATTGATCTGTTTCTGGAAAACGGCGCTGACGAACGGGATGAAAGCCGCTGTCTGCAACTGATTGAACTGAGTTTTCTTGCCTACAATGAGCTGGTACTGAAGAAAAGTAATATTAATATCAGCCGGATTATGTCGCGCGAGCAGTTAATTCCGACCAAAGCTTACACGCTTATCCACGAACAGGCGCTGTCTGCGATTTTTACCCGCCAGGCCAGATTAGTTGCCCGTTATACCGGGCTGCCGGACGGACATATCAATACGCTGATCCATACACACGCTCTGATGGGTGAGATTTTATCTTTCCGTCTGGCACGGGAAAACCTGCTGCGCCAGACCGGCTGGGATAATATCGGCCCGAAAGAGTATGACATGATCAATGATGTGCTGCGGGAACATATCCGGTTGCTGCTCAGCGGATTAAAGCAGCATTACCGCAACTGATACACCGCTGTCTCTGATAACTCACCAGGAATCAATTCATGAAGCCAATGAAAAAAACCGGGATATTTATCATTATTCTGATCCTGCTGGCCGGTGCCGGCGGATGGTACTGGTGGGAGTCGCGCCCGTCGGGGCCTGCTCTGCTGTACGGTAATGTGGATATCCGGACGGTGAATCTTGGTTTTCGTGTCGGCGGCAAACTGCAATCCCTGAATGCGGATGAAGGGGCGGCGGTTCAGCCCGGTGAGCTGCTCGGTATGCTGGATGATACACCGTACCGTCACGCCCTGCTGAAAGCGGAAGGGGTACGGGACAGCGCGCAGGCGGCATTACTGCTGATGGAAGCCGGCTACCGGCCGGAAGAAATCGCGCAGGCAAAAGCCGATGTTGCCCGTAATACGGCAGCGGCGGAGTTTGCCCGTCAGTTTTATCAGCGCCAGGCCGGACTGATGAAAAGCCGTGCTATCTCCGCCAATGACCTGGAAAATGCCCGTAATCAGCGCAATCAGGCCGATGCGGCACTGAAAGCCTCACAGGACAAACTGAACCAACTGGAAAACGGTTACCGCAAAGAAGAGATTGCCGAAGCGCGCGGACAGCTGAAACAGGCTGAAGCCGCCGTGGAGCAGGCACAGCTTGACCTGGCAGACACCCGTCTGACCGCACCGGCAGCAGGTACTATTCTGACCCGCGCCATCGAGCCCGGCACGATTTTACCGGCAGGCAGCACCGTGTTCACCCTGACACTGACCAATCCGGTGTGGGTACGGGCGTATGTCAGCGAAAGCGAGCTGGGACAGGCACAGCCCGGCCGTAAAGTATTACTGGAAACCGACAGCCGCCCGGGCAAACCGTATCACGGGCATGTCGGATTTGTCTCCCCGACTGCCGAGTTTACCCCGAAATCCGTTGAAACCCCGGCACTGCGGACAGATCTGGTCTACCGTCTGCGCATTGTGGTGACGGATGCCGACCCGCTGCTGCGTCAGGGGATGCCGGTCACTATCCGCTTTGATAATGAAGAGCAGCAGCCGTAAGGAGAGACGATGCCAGACATCACTATCTCCCTCAGTGCCGTCGAAAAATGCTTTCCCGGCCTTGATAATCCGGCAGTTGACCGGCTGACCACCACCATCCGGGGCGGCGGTGTGACCGGGCTTGCCGGGCCGGACGGTGCCGGGAAAACTACCCTCATCCGCATGCTGGCCGGATTACTGAAACCAGACGGCGGGGAGATCCGCGTGGCCGGGTTTGATCCGATTGAAGACAGTGTGGCTTTGCGCGCACAGCTCGGTTATATGCCGCAGAAATTCGGGCTGTATGAAGATCTGTCCGTGATGGAAAACCTCCGTTTATATGCCGAACTGCGCGGTCTGCCGCACCATGAACAGCAGGCTGTTTTTGACCGCCTGCTGACCTTTACTGACCTGACCCGTTTTACCGGCCGCATGGCGGGCAAACTCTCCGGCGGCATGAAACAGAAGCTCGGACTGGCCTGCACACTGCTCGGGCAGCCGCAGGTGCTGCTGCTCGATGAGCCGGGTGTGGGAGTCGATCCTATCGCCCGCCGCGAACTGTGGCGGATGGTGCACACTCTCGCCGATGACGGCATGCTGATCCTCTGGAGTACCTCTTATCTGGATGAGGCAGAACAGTGCCGCGATGTGCTGCTGCTCAATCAGGGAAAAGTCATTTATGAGGGCAAACCGGCACAACTGACAGAAACGATGGAAGGCCGCTCTTTCCTGCTCTCCGCAGCCCCCGGTGAACGCCGCCGCATCTTACAGGAGGCATTGATTCAGCCACAGGTGTCTGATGGTGTTATTCAGGGACGTTATGTCCGGCTGATTGTAAAACCACAGGCCGATACCCACACCCTGCTCAGCGCGCTGAAATGCCCGGATGCAGAGCTGCTGCCTGCTAAGCCCCGTTTTGAGGACGCATTTATTGATCTGCTCGGCGGCGGCCCTTCTCACCGCTCACAGCTGGCGCAGATTATGCCGCAGATCCCGGCGGCACCGGATGAAACCGTGATTGAAGCCGTCAGTCTGACGAAAAAATTCGGCGATTTTGCCGCGACCGATCATGTGGATTTTCAGGTCAAACGCGGGGAGATTTTCGGCCTGCTCGGCCCGAACGGTGCGGGCAAATCCACCACCTTTAAGATGATGTGCGGCCTGATGATCCCGAGCAGCGGCCGCGCTCTGGTGCTGGGGCTGGATCTGAAAACCAGCTCAGCCAAAGCCCGCAGCCGCCTGGGTTATATGGCGCAGAAGTTTTCCCTCTACGGCAATCTGACGGTCGCCCAGAACCTGAAATTTTTCTCCGGCGCTTACGGGCTGCGCGGCAAAGCGCAGCAGCAGAAAATCGATGATATGGTGAATGCCTTTAATTTCACCCCGATCCTGCGCCAGACCACCGAAGATTTGCCGCTCGGCTTCAAACAGCGGCTGGCGCTGGCCTGCGCCCTGATGCATGAGCCGGATATTCTCTTTCTCGATGAACCCACCTCCGGGGTTGACCCGCTCACCCGCCGTGAATTCTGGCTGCATATTAACGGCATGGTGGATAAAGGCGTCACCGTGATGGTGACCACTCACTTTATGGATGAGGCGGAATATTGTGACCGCATAGGGCTGGTCTATCACGGCAAAATCATTGCCGCCGGTACCCCTGATGAGCTGAAAGCCTCGGTGGCAGACGACACCCGTCCTGATCCGTCAATGGAAGATGCCTTTATCGGGCTGGTCGAGGAGTATGACAAAGAAAGCGCACAGGAGGCTGCATCATGAGCACACCTTCCGGTTTTTCATGGCGCCGTCTGCGGGCGCTGTGCATCAAAGAGAGCAAACAGATTGTCCGCGACCCGTCGAGTGCCCTGATCGCAATTGTGATCCCGCTGATTCTGTTATTTATTTTCGGTTACGGTATCAATCTGGATTCATCAAAACTGCGCCTCGGGATTCTGGTGAATCAGCAGAGCGAACCGGCGCGGGAGCTGATCAACGCCTTTACCGGCTCTCCGTTTATTGATGCCACCCTCAGTGATAACCGCCGTGAATTAATTGATAAACTCCAGGCGGGGCATATCCGCGGTATTGTGGTGCTCCCGGCGGATTTGGACAAACGTCTGGCCCGTCAGGGCGATATCGCACAGATTCAGGTGATTACGGACGGCAGCGAGCCCAATACCGCTAACTTTGTGCAGGGCTATGCCAGCGGTATCTGGCAGATCTGGCAGCAGCAGCGGGCACAGGATCGGGGGATCAGCAGTGAACCGCCTGTTGATGTCCGGCTGCGCTACTGGTTTAACCCTGCGGCTATCAGCCAGCATTTTATTATCCCGGGGGCTATCAGCATCATTATTACCGTGGTCGGCGCTATCCTGACCTCACTGGTGGTGGCACGGGAATGGGAGCGCGGCACCATGGAAGCCCTGCTCTCAACACAGGTGACCAAAACGGAACTGCTGCTCTCCAAACTGCTGCCGTATCAGGTGCTCGGCAGCTTTGTCATGGTGCTGTGTATGGTGGTGACCGTGTATGTGCTGGATGTGCCGTATCACGGCTCGCTGTGGCTTCTGGCCCTGGTGACCTCCCTCTATCTCGCCACCGCGCTTGGTATGGGATTGCTGATATCCACCGTGACCCGCAATCAGTTTAACGCGGCTATGATTTCGCTGAACGCCGCATTTCTGCCTGCGATTATGCTGTCCGGCTTTGTGTTTGAAATTGACAGTATGCCGGTGGCGATACAGGTGGTAACTTATGTGATCCCGGCGCGCTACTTTGTGGAAAGCCTGCAGACACTGTTCCTGGCGGGTAATATTATGCCGGTGATTATCAGTAATCTGGTGTTGCTGATCCTGTCAGCGCTTGTGTTTATCGGCCTGACCGCCCTGAAAACCCGCCGCCGGCTTGATTAAGGAGACTGCCATGTTTCATCGGATACTCACCTTAATTATCAAAGAGCTGCAATTACTTCTCCGAGAGCGGCAGACCCGGACGATCCTGATCGTACCGGTAATTTTTCAGATGATTTTGTTCCCGCTGGCGGCAACGCTGGAAGTCACCAACGCCACTATCGCCATTTATGATGAGGACAAAGGCCCCGCATCCATTGAACTGACCCAGCAGTTTGCCAAAGCCAGTGCGTTTTCTGATGTGCTGCTGATCCAGAACCGGCATGATGTACAGGATGTGATTGATAACCGCAAAGCCCTGCTGCTGGTGCATTTCCCGCAGAATTTCAGTGCACAGCTCGCCGCACAGAAACCGGCACAGCTGCAAATCCTGCTCGACGGACGAAACTCCAACAGTGCGCAGATTGCCGCCAATTATGTTCAGCAAATCACCGCGCATTACCAGCAGGAGCGGATGCCGCAGGCGGTCACCAGTGAGCTGGTGGTGCGCAACTGGTATAACCCGAATCTGGATTACAAATGGTTTATCGTGCCGTCGCTGGTGGCGCTGATCACCACCATCGGCGTGATGATTGTCACCTCTCTCTCTGTTGCCCGTGAGCGGGAACAGGGTACGCTGGATCAGTTGCTGGTTTCGCCGCTGACCACCGGTGAAATCTTTGTTGGTAAGGCAGTTCCGGCACTGATAGTGGCCACGGTCCAGGCCAGTATTGTGCTGGTGATCGGCATTTTTGCTTACCGCATCCCCTTCTCCGGCTCACTGCTTCTGTTTTATTTCACCATGATGGTGTACGGCTTGTCGCTGGTCGGGTTCGGCCTGTTAATCTCCGCGCTTTCCGCCACCCAGCAGCAGGCCTTTATCGGTGTGTTTGTCTTTATGATGCCTGCCGTGCTGCTGTCCGGTTATATTGCCCCGGTGGAGAATATGCCGGTCTGGCTGCAACATATCACCTGGGTCAATCCTATCCGTCATTTCAATGAAATTACCAAACAGATTTACCTCAAAGATGCGGATTTCAGTGTTATCCGCCAAAGCCTCTGGCCGTTACTGGTGATCGCCGTGACCACAGGAACCGCCGCCTATACGTTGTTCCGGCGGAAGATTGCGTGAATCAGAACGTAAAAAGGCCGGTTTTCACCGGCCTTTTATTGTTACATCCTGTTCTGTCTGTGATTAGCGGCGGTCGCCCATCAGGCGCAGCAGCATCAGGAACAGGTTGATGAAATCCAGGTACAGCGACAGCGCACCCACGATCGCATAGCGGCGCATGGTGTCTTTGTTGTTGCTGTCAATCTGCTCACCCAGCTCACGCAGTTTCTGAGTGTCATACGCGGTCAGACCGGCAAACACAATCACACCGATATAGGTGATGATCAGTGTCATACCTTCGCTTTTCAGCCAGATATTAACCAGTGACGCGATGATAATACCAATCAGCCCCATAAACAGGAAGTTACCCATCCCGGACAGGCTGCGCTTGGTGGTGTAGCCGTAGATACTCAGCGCACCGAACATCCCTGCCGTGATAAAGAAGGTGCTGGCAATAGACGATGACGTATAAATAATAAAGATACTGGATAATGTCAGTCCGGTCAGAACAGAGTAAAGCATAAACAGACCGGTGGCTGCGGCACCACTCAGGCGCTCAATCATGCCGGAAATGACCCAGACTAATCCCAGTTGGGCAATAATCAGGCCAAAAAAGACAATCTTGCTGGAATAAATAAAATTCATTATGTTGGCGTCGTTTGATGCATAAAAAGCAACAAACGCGGTCAGTAACAGACCCACAGCCATCCAGCCGTAAACCTGGGCCATATAAGCCTGAATACCGGAGCCCGCCTGTGAAACTATCGAGCCGTTAGAACGAGGAAATCGGTCCATGATGGATAACCCTTTCATCTGTATCAAATTGTTTATCGGATGATAAACGACCAAGGACTATAGATTATCACATAAAAAGGGTGTTGCCAGCAGGCAAACTGTCAGGAATTCTCCCCATTTCTTTACAAACAGAGAATATTTTTAACCTGATGTACAGCCGCCGGAAAAAATCCGGCGATCAGGAGGTTATCAGCGGTAAATTACCAGCGATCTGCGGCTTTCTGGTCGCTTTCTCTGGCATCCACCCAGCGGGTACCGCCTTCCGGCAATGTCTCTTTTTTCCAGAACGGCGCGCGGGTTTTTAAGTAATCCATCAGAAATTCAGCCGCTTCAAATGCCATGCCGCGATGGGCGGCGCTGACACCGACAAACACAATCTCATCATTCGGGTATAAACTGCCGACCCTGTGGATCAGCGTCACCCGCTGTAATTCCCAGCGCTCACGCGCCTGTGTGACAATATCCGCCAGCGCTTTTTCGGTCATGCCCGGGTAGTGCTCCAGCGACAGAGCCGCCACATTATCACCCAGGTTATGATTGCGGACTTTACCGGTGAATGTGACCACTGCGCCGTCATCCGCGCAACCGGCCAGCCACTGATATTCCTCACCGACACTGAAATTGTCCGTCTGAACAGCAATCCGGGTATTATTCATGGCTCAGCCTCCGGTGACCGGCGGGAAGAACGCGACTTCGTCACCGTCTGTCAGCGGGTGCGACAACGGCACAAAAGACTGATTCACCGCACACAGCAGTTTGCCGGATTCCAGCGCCAGTGCCCAGCGTTCACCGCGCTCACACAGCGCGGCCCGCAAATCTTCCGCTGTGGCGTAATCACACGGCAGAGAAAGCTCATCGGTATTCACCAGCTCGCGCACCTGCGCGAAAAACAGTACCTTAATCATGCGTCCGCCTTAAAATGTCCTGATTTCCCGCCGCTTTTTTCCAGTAAACGCACCGGGCCGATAACCATATCCTTCTGCACCGCTTTGCACATATCATAAATCGTCAGTGCCGCCACAGAAGCCGCAGTCAGGGCTTCCATCTCCACCCCGGTTTTACCGGTCAGGCGGCAGCAGGATTCAATACGCACACGGGATGTGTCCGGCTCCGCGCTCAGCTGAACCTCCACTTTGCTCAGCATCAGCGGGTGACACAGCGGGATCAGATCCCAGGTTCGTTTAGCGGCCTGGATACCGGCGATACGGGCTGTCGCAAAGACATCCCCCTTGTGATGGTTGCCGTCAATAATCATCTGTAAGGTTTTGGCATCCATGGTGATAAAGGCTTCGGCGCGCGCTTCGCGGACAGTTTCCTGCTTTCCGGACACATCCACCATGTTGGCTTCGCCCGCCGCATTAATATGGGTGAGTTGAGACATGTAAACTCCTGATATGACCGGCGGATCAGCCGCCGATAACGGATAAATTCGGGGTAATACCGCTGTCCCCCTGATGGAGGAAATGGGTTTCGCGTTTGTGCTGCAATGCGCGCTGAAGCCGTGCTTTCAGCTCCGCATCGTGTCCGTCTTCCGCCAGCAGATCACGCAGTGTGATCCCCTGCTCGCCGAACAGGCACAGATGCAGATTACCGACCGCGGACACCCGCAGACGATTACAGCTCTGGCAGAAGTCTTTTTCATACGGCATAATCAGGCCGATTTCGCCCTGATAATCCGGATGACTGAACACCTGTGCCGGGCCGTCACTTCGGGCACGCGCCACCTGCTGCCAGCCTGCCTGTAACAGACGGGCACGGATAACATTGCCGGAGATATGGAAACGGCGGAATACATCGCTGCCGTCACCGGTTTCCATCAATTCGATAAAACGCAGCTGGATCGGGCGGTCTTTAATCCAGTTCAGAAATGCAGGCAGATGGATGTCATTGACATTCTTCATCAGCACCACATTCACTTTTACCTTCTCAAAACCGGCCTCAAACGCGGCATCGATACCACTCATCACCTGCATGAATTTATCCTGCCCGGTGATAGCATGAAACTGGCGCGGGTCGAGACTATCCACACTGACATTCACGGCGCTCAGCCCGGCGGCACGCCAGTCGCGGATATCCCGTGCCATGCGGTAACCGTTGGTGGTCACGGCAATGGTGCGGATATTCTCATTTTCGCGGATAGCGGCAACGATATCGGTAAAATCGCGGCGCATGGTCGGCTCACCGCCGGTCAGACGGATTTTTTCCGTGCCCAGCTGAGCAAACGCGCGGGTCACCCGGCGGATTTCGCCGAGAGAAAGAAAGGATTTGTGTCCGTTTGGTTTATAACCATCAGGCAGACAATAGTTGCAACGGAAATTGCAAACGTCTGTCACGGAGAGGCGCAGATAGTAAAATTTGCGCGCAAAGGGATCTGTCAGTTGTTCAGTCATAACACCTTTCCAAATACGGGAGATGCGGACATTTCTATCCTGCACCCTGGTGGCACTCGTGAGTGTCACGGCCAGCTCACCCTATTTCCGGTTCCGACCTGAAACGTAGGTGTGAAGGCTAGGAGTTAATCGTTGTCATTAATGCTGTTAATAACCACGCTAAGTGAGTTGATTCTAGCGTTGCCCTGCGGGAATTACCATGATAAATACGCTATATATCTTATTATACAACGAGTTACCGGGCCTCCGGGAAAAGGAACGGATACGCCGGATAACGAAAATTTCACACAGTTTTTCAATTAATTAGCAAATACATTATAGATTACTGAATAAATAATAAACAGCAAACCGCCGGAAATACGGCGGTTTGACAGGAAAATTATTTACCGGTTTCTTGATCTGACACAGGTATAGCAGGCCCGGTCAGTCCAGTGTAACGTGATAGAAAATAACGGATTTATGATTCATTCTCAGTGTCTCCTGCGGGCGGAATCCGTTACGCTCTGCCAGCCGGATGGAGGGTTTATTCTCTGGAGCAATAATACACACGCATTCATTAATACCGCGCACCTCTTTCAGCCAGTTCAGTATGGCTCCCAATGCTTCACCGGCATAGCCCTTACCGTGTGCCCGCTTTGTAAACACCCAACCCGCTTCCGGATAGTGGCTGATGTCTTTTTCCATTTCACGGTAAAAATCCGCAAAACCGATATCCCCGATATACTCTCCGGTGCTTTTCTCCCTGACCGCCCAGTAACCATAGCCCAGCAGCGGCCACAACCCGAGATACGCCAGCATCCGCATCCAGCTGTCACGCGGTGTGGAGATTTGTCCTGCCATAACATGATGCGTTACCACCGTGTCTGACCACATATCAGCAACCGCCGCATGATCTTCTCTGCGGTGGGCACTCAGGATCAGACGGTCAGTTTCCAGCACCGGAATGGTGCACGTCAGGTCATTCATGATGTTCTTCCTGTCATTTATTGATTTTTGTTATTGATGTTTATTTGTGATGCTTTCAGTCACCGCATTCACTCATACCATGACTTCCCTGCCGCTGCCACTTCTGAATCACACGTAAAAGTACGCAGCAAAAAGATAATTTATCTTTATGATTGACCGGAGTTTGATAAATCTCAGTATCGTGACGCGAAAAATTGGTTTTTATGATAGATTACCGCGCAAATAAATATGAAAACTCAGGGAATGCATAAACACTATGGGAAACCGCACACTCACGTCGCTGGAACATGTTGTTGCTTTAGGCGGAGGCCACGGGCTGGGACGGGTGATGTCCTGCCTGAACGGTCTGGGATCGCGGCTGACCGGCGTGGTCACCACCACGGATAACGGCGGCTCCACCGGCCGGATCCGCCGGGCGGAGGGCGGCATTGCCTGGGGCGATATGCGCAACTGTCTCAATCAGATGATCACGGAGCCGTCGATTGCTTCCACCATGTTTGAATACCGTTTTAGCGGTAACGGCGAACTGGCGGGACATAACCTCGGCAACCTGATGCTCAAGGCGCTGGATCATATGAGTGTGCGTCCGCTGGATGCCATCAATCTGATCCGCAATATGCTGAAAGTCAAAGCTAAATTGATACCGATGTCGGAAACGCCGGTCGACCTGATGGCTATCGACAGCGAAGGTCATGAAGTGTACGGCGAAGTGAATGTCGATCAGCTGACCTGCCCGCCGCAGGAGTTACAGCTATCCCCGCCGGTGAAAACCACCAAAGAGGCGCTGGATGCCATCTGCCGCGCGGAACTGATTATTATCGGGCCGGGCAGTTTCTTTACCAGCCTGATGCCGCTGATGCTGCTGCCCGATTTCACCAAAGCCATTAATTTTAATCAGGCGCCGATGATCTATATTGAGAATCTCGGCAAAGAACTGAGCCCGGCCGCGGCGTCCCTCAGCCTGAGTGAAAAAATCGCCGTGATTGAAAAACGCATCGGCCGCAAACGGATAGATGCAGTGGTGTGCGCACCGCATATCAATACCGGCGACCTCGGCGACCGCCTGATTGTCAGAGAGGTCCTGGAGGCACAGGATGTACCGTACCGCCATGACCGCCGCCTGCTGCTGAGTGCGCTGGATAAAACAATCGCCCTGCTGCCCTGATCCCGTCAGGAGTTGGCAATAAACTGCTCACGCAGCCCCTGTAATTCATCCCGTACCGCTGCCGCCTGTTCAAATTCCAGATCCTGAGCGTGGCGGTACATCTGTGCTTCCAGCTCCTGAATTTTAACTTCCAGCTCTTTCGGCGACATACGCTGATAATCGCTGCTTTTCGCGGCTGCTTTCCCTTTGCCTTTATTCTTCGCCCCGGCTGACGGCTGGCCGATTTTAAGGATATCGCCAATCTTTTTATTCAGCCCTTTCGGCACAATACCGTTTGCTTCGTTAAACGCCATCTGCTTCTCTCTGCGGCGTTCGGTTTCCTCAATAGCCCTCGCCATTGAGTCAGTGATTTTATCGCCGTAGAGAATCGCTTTGCCGTGCAGGTTACGGGCGGCACGACCAATGGTCTGGATCAGTGAACGTTCGGAACGCAGGAAGCCTTCTTTGTCCGCATCCAGAATCGCCACCAGCGACACTTCCGGCATATCCAGCCCCTCACGCAGCAGGTTGATACCCACCAGCACATCAAACTCCCCGAGACGCAGATCGCGGATAATTTCCACACGTTCCACCGTATCGATATCCGAGTGCAGATAACGCACCCGCTCGCCGTGCTCTTCCAGATATTCGGTGAGATCTTCCGCCATCCGTTTGGTCAGCGTGGTGACCAGCACGCGCTCATTTTTCTGTGCGCGGATGCGGATTTCAGACAGCAGATCATCCACCTGAGTGGTCACCGGACGCACTTCCACTTCCGGATCGAGCAGCCCGGTCGGCCGGACCACCTGTTCAACCACATCAGACCCGGATTTCTCCGTTTCATATTTGCCCGGCGTGGCGGACACATAAATGCTCTGCGGCGCGAGGGATTCAAACTCCTCAAAGCGCAGCGGACGGTTATCCAGCGCGGACGGCAGACGGAAACCGTACTCCACCAGCGTTTCTTTGCGCGAACGGTCTCCTTTGTACATCCCGCCGATTTGCGGAATGGTGACGTGGGATTCATCAATTACCAGCAGGCCGTCCGCCGGCAGGTAATCAAACAGGGTCGGCGGGGATTCACCGGATTTGCGTCCGGAGAGGTAGCGTGAGTAGTTTTCGATACCCGAGCAGTAACCCAGTTCATTCATCATTTCCAGATCAAACTGAGTGCGCTGGGCGAGGCGCTGCTCTTCCACCAGTTTGTTGTTGTCGATCAGGAATTTGCGCCGCTCCGCCAGCTCCGTTTTAATCCCTTCCATCGCCTCAATGATGCGCTCACGCGGCGTTACATAGTGGGTTTTCGGGTAAACGGTAAAGCGCGGTACCTGATAATGGATATGGCCGGTCAGCGGATCAAACAGCGACAGGCGCTCGACCTCATCATCAAACAGTTCCACGCGCAGTGCGTAATCATCAGATTCCGCAGGGAAAATATCCACCACTTCGCCGCGCACACGGAATGTGCCGCGCTGAAAGGCCTGGTCGTTACGGGTGTACTGGAGATCGGAAAGGCGGTGCAGGATCGAGCGCTGATCAATGATCATCCCCTCGGTGAGGTGCAGCATCATCTTCAGGTAGCTGTCCGGATCACCCAGCCCGTAGATAGCGGAAACGGACGCCACCACCACCACATCCCGCCGTTCCAGCAGGGCTTTAGTGGCGGAGAGCCGCATCTGCTCAATGTGTTCGTTTACTGAGGCATCTTTTTCGATAAAGGTGTCAGAACTCGGCACATAGGCTTCCGGCTGATAGTAGTCGTAGTAGGAGACAAAATATTCCACCGCGTTTTCCGGGAAAAAATCTTTAATCTCACTGTAAAGCTGCGCGGCAAGGGTTTTGTTGGGCGCCATGATCATGGTCGGGCGGTTCAGCGTGGCGATAACATTGGCAATGGTGAAGGTTTTCCCCGAGCCCGTTACCCCAAGCAGCGTCTGATGCGCCAGCCCGTCTTCCAGGCCCTCAACCAGTTTTGCAATGGCCTGCGGCTGATCACCGGCCGGTTTAAAGTCAGAATGCAGTTTAAATAGTTTGCTCATTGGCCCCCCTGCGCGAATAGGGTCACTATGATACTGGATAAAAAACCAGCTTCAACCCCCGGCAGAAAAAATCCGTTATTTTGTGATTTTTTGCTTGCAAAACCGGGGAAAATTTTATTGGCTTTCCACAGTTATCCCCAAAAAAAAAGCACTTGCAATTTTAAATTATGCTGAAATCTGATGCCCCTCTGACCAATTGCTATTTTTCACGCCGGAGGACCCTTGATTTTATTTATCTAATTGTTATTTATGAATAAATCATAAAAGCCCGATTTTACAACAATGTCAGTGAAAGCCCCGTTCCTGCAAGGATAGCGTGAGTTTTCTAAAGTTAATACACAGGGTTATCCACAGGAATAGTGGATAACTTAATAAAGTCGTTTGCCGGTGCATGGTTGCGTGACATTGTGCAGTCATAAAATTGTCACTTTCAGCACAAAGAGAAAAAATAATTCAGGATTTTTTCCTGATAAAAAACACCCGGCCGGAAGATTTGCCGTGATCCCGGCACGATCCGTCCGGATGCAGGATCAGTGCGCGGAAACCGGCAGTGAAAGATAGCCGGATAAGTCCTGATTCATCGGGTCCGGCAGATGCGGTAACACACCCAGGCACAGTGCCGGGATCAGGTTATTCAGTGTCGCCAGATACTCCGGCTGACGCAGGCCCGGCGGTGTGACTTCATTCGCCACCCAGCCCGCCAGGGTCAGTCCGGCCTGCTGTATCGCCAGTACAGTCAGTAACGCGTGATTAATGCAGCCGAGCTTCACCCCGACGACGAGGATCACCGGCATCCGCATTTGTGCCGCCCAGTCCGCATAACTTTGTGTGGCCGACAGCGGCGTAAACCATCCGCCCGCCCCTTCGGTCAGTACCCAGTCAGCCTGCTGATTTAAGGCATGCAGCCCGTCAGTCATCACCGAAAATTCCAGCGGGGTTTGAGTCAGTTCGCTGACAATGTGTGGTGATGTCGGCTCGGCAAAGGTATAGGGGTTAATCTGCGCGTAACTGACCGCCGGTACCGTATGCCGCCACAATGCCAGTGCATCACTGTTGCGCAGCCCCTCCTCCGTCATCTCACTGCCCGAGGCTACCGGCTTATACCCCGCGCAGCAGAAACCGGCGTTGCGGGCCGTTTGCAGCAGGGCGCAGCTGACCACGGTTTTACCGGCATCCGTATCGGTGCCGGTTAAAAACCAGTTATTTTTCAACATGTATGACTCCGTACTGAATAAGATAGCTGAGCGGAAATACGCCGTCTTCGGCGGGATAATGATTCGCCAGCTGAATGAGTTTATTGCGTGTCATCAGCCCGGCAGCACGTCCCTGATGAACATGGGTAGCTCCAATCCCCTTGAGGGAGTGCAGCAGCGCGGGCAGAGAATCAAAGGAGAGCCGGTAACACACTTCTGACAAAGTATGCCGGTAAGGCTGACAGGCGGCGGAAACCGCCTCACGGCTGAGAAAACCGTTGGCGTGACGGTTGCTGTCCACCCGGGAAAACGCCTGATTCAGCTCGTCCAGCGACCCGCTGAGCAGGGTGGAAAACGCCACCACACCACCGGGCCGGGTTACCCGCACCAGTCCGGCCAGCGCCGCCGCCAGTGAATCACACCACTGCACCGCCAGATTGCTGAAACAAAAATCAAACTGATTATCCGCAAAAGGCAGCTGTTCGATATCCCCCTGCACATAACGGGTCGCCCGCTGCTGCTGCCGGGCGTGTGCCAGCATGTCAGGGGAGAGATCAAACGCCGTCACACAGCGGCAATCCGCTTTCCACTGTTCACTGAAAAACCCGGTACCGCAGCCTGCATCCAGCCCGTGCAGTTCCGGTAATAACAGCTCGGAAAGCGCCTGTGTGGTCAGGCGGCGCAGATGGTATCCGGTTTTCTGCTGAAGGTGCGCCACGGTGTCATAGTGTCCGGCGGCGCGTCCGAAAGCCGCGGCAACAGCGGCTTTATTCACAGGGGCGGTAGTGACGGCAGAATGCATCCAGCGCCTCCGTAAGCTGTGTGATATCGTCGCGGTGATGGGCGCTGGTCAGCGTGATGCGCAGACGGGCGGTATTCGGTGGCACAGTCGGCGGACGGATAGCTTTCACCCACAGGCCGCGCTCCTGTAAATAGTGCGACAGTGCCAGGGCTGCGCGGTTATCCCCTACGATCAGCGGCTGGATCGCCGAGGCGGACGGCAGTAACTGCAGCGGCAGATGCGCCACCCGTTCACGGAAGAAGCGGATGTTTTCCGCCAGTGTGTCCCGTAACCCGTCACCGTGACGGATTTCCTGCACCGCTGCCTGAATGGCACACGCCTGTGCCGCCGGGAAGGTGGTGCTGTAGATAAGATGACGGGCATATTGCGTAAGATAATCCGCCGTCTGTGCATCGCACAGCACCGCCGCGCCGCTGGCCCCGACCGCTTTACCGAAGGTGACAATCTGAATATCCGGGCGTATCCCCGCCGCATCACAACTGCCCCGCCCTTCACGGCCGCAGACACCGATACCGTGCGCATCATCCGTCATCAGCCGCGCGTTATGCTGCCGGGTGAGCGACAGGATCGCCGCCAGCGGCGCGGCATCCCCGTCCATACTGAAGATCCCTTCAGTGACCACCAGGGTTTTGCCGGTACTGTTTTCAGTCCGACTCAGCCGGGTACTGAGATGGGCGGTATCATTATGATGAAAACGGCTGAATTCAGCGGGTGAATGCATCGCCGCTTCCATAATGGAGGCGTGAGCGAGTTTGTCGCAGATAAGGTGGTCGCCGCGCTGCATCAGTGCGGTGATCACCGCCTGATTAGCGCTGAAACCGGAGACAAATAAGATCGCCCGATCAAACCCGAGCCACTCCGCCAGCATCTGCTCCAGGTCCCGGTGTGCCGTGGTGTAACCGGTGACATGACCGGATCCGCCGCTGCCCACACCGTATTGCCGGGTACCGTCACACCAGGCGCGGATCACCGCCGGGTGGCGGCTGAGGCCGAGATAATCATTACCGGAGAAATTCACGGCACGTCTGCCGTTAATCAGGAGGGTGCGCCCGTCCGCGCCGTCATTGGCCTCGCGGCGGCGTACCGCATCCTGTTCCTGCGCCTGCTGCAGGCGCTCAGAGAGAAAAGTCTGCCACATGGTACGGCTCACAGGGCTGCGTTATAGAATTTTTCGTCATCGCTGTGGCTGATGGCATCCAATAAAGAATCCGTCTCTTCATTGTCACCCCGGGTAACATGGATGGCTTCGCGTTTGATCCCCAGCTTTTTAAACAGGGCAATATCGGTATTTTCTTCCGGGTTGGTGGTGGTGAGCAGTTTGCAGCCGTAGAAAATGGAGTTCGCACCCGCCATAAAGCAAAGCGCCTGGGTCTGTTCATTCATCATTTCACGACCGGCGGAGAGGCGCACATGAGACGTTGGCATCATAATGCGGGCAACAGCGATGGTGCGGACGAAATCAAACGGATCGACTTCCTCATTATCCTCAAACGGCGTGCCTTTGATTTTCGCCAGCATGTTGATCGGTACACTTTCCGGTGCTTTCGGCAGATTCGCCAGCTGTACCAGCATCGCCGCGCGGTCGCGCACCGCCTCACCCAAACCTAAGATCCCGCCGGAGCATACTTTGATCCCCGCATCCCGCACATTGTCGAGGGTGTCGAGTCTGTCCTGATAGGTCCGGGTGGTGACAATCGAGCCGTAAAATTCCGGCGAGGTATCGAGGTTGTGGTTATAGTAATCCAGACCTGCTTTGGCAAGGCGCTCCGCCTGTGAGCTGTTCAGCATACCGAGTGTCATGCAGGTTTCCATACCCAGCGCCCGCACTTCTTTCACCATGGTTTCCAGGTACGGCATATCGCGCTCATGAGGATTCTTCCACGCCGCGCCCATACAGAACCGGGTCGAACCGGCTGCCCGCGCCTTACGCGCCGTCTCCACCACCTGCTGTACTTCCATCAGACGCTCTTTTTCCAGCCCGGTCTTGTATCGCGCACTCTGCGCACAGTATTTACAATCTTCCGGACACGCCCCGGTTTTGATGGAAAGCAGTGTGCTGATCTGCACCTGCTGCGGGTCAAAATGCCGGCGATGTATGGTCTGAGCTTCATACAACAGTTCAAAAAAAGGTTTTTCAAACAATGCATTGGCTTCTTTTAATGTCCACTGACGACCTTGGCTCATAACTGTAACTCCCGATAAAAAAGTGTTGCCAGTTTAAATATCAGCATTATCATGTCAACTTTATTTGCATTGAAATGGTTTACATAATGGCTTTTTCAGGGAATATTTCAGGTCACGCCTTTTCGGATGATGATGCGGATTTTGACCGCCGCCACATCTGGCACCCTTATACATCAATGACTCAGCCGCTGCCGGTCTATCCGGTGGTGTCGGCACACGGTGCGGTGCTGACACTCGCAGACGGCCGCGAACTGGTTGACGGTATGTCCTCCTGGTGGGCGGCTATCCACGGCTATAATCACCCGGTACTGAATGCGGCGGTGACTGAACAGCTGTCACAGATGTCACATGTGATGTTCGGCGGGATCACTCATCCGGCTGCCGTTGCACTGTGCCGCCGTCTGGTGGCAATCACGCCGGAGCCGCTGGAATGCGTGTTTCCTGCCGACTCCGGTTCGGTCGCGGTGGAAGTGGCCCTGAAAATGGCGCTGCAGTACTGGCAGGCACGCGGCGAAAAACGCCACCGGATAATCACCCCGCGTCACGGCTACCACGGCGATACATTCGGCGCGATGTCAGTGTGTGATCCGCAAAACTCCATGCACTCACTCTGGCAGGGCTATCTGCCGGATCACCTGTTTGCTGATGCACCGCAGTGCGGATTTGATGAGGAATGGCGGCCGGAAGATCTTCATTCTGTGGAAAACCTGCTGGCACAGCATCATCATGAGGTCGCTGCCGTGATCCTGGAGCCGGTTGTCCAGGGGGCGGGCGGAATGCGCTTTTACCATCCGGAATATCTGAAAGGCGTAAGATCACTGTGTGATCACTACAATGTCCTGCTGATTTGTGACGAAATCGCCACCGGATTCGGGCGCACCGGTAAACTGTTTGCCTGTGAACACGCAGGTATATCACCGGACATTATGTGTCTCGGAAAAGCGATTACCGGTGGTTATATGACACTCTCAGCCACCCTCACCACCCGCCATATTGCAGACACCATCAGTCAGGGTGACGCAGGCTGCTTTATGCACGGTCCGACCTTTATGGGTAATCCGCTGGCCTGTGCCACGGCAGTGGCGAGTATTGATCTGCTGTTGTCCGGAGACTGGGCTGCGTGTGTGAAGGCTATCGAAACACAACTAAAAAGCGCTCTGCTGCCGCTGAAATCCCGCAGCGGAATCCGCGATGCGCGGGTACTCGGTACCATTGGTGTGATTGAAACGGAAGAGCCGGTGAATATGGCAGAATTGCAGCGCCGTTTTGTTGACGCCGGAGTGTGGATCCGTCCGTTCGGACGGCTGATTTATATTATGCCGCCATACATTATTACAGCGGCACAACTGGAAAAACTGACGCAGGCGATAGATAAGGTAACGGCATAAATCCCGGCATATTTGATCACTCCGCCGTTCAGGTTAACAGCGGGTAACGGGCGAAGGAAACGAAAAGCATGCGCGTCATGGATGACGCGCCTGAGCGCACACGGATGTGTTTACAGCGACTTTTCGTTTTTGCCCGTTACCCGCCGGGCTCCGGAGTAACAGAAAACTACCTGAGCACTGTTATTTCAGCGTCAGCACTGTTATTTCAGCGTCAGCACTGTCACCCACATCGGCCCTTTCCCTGCCGGATAGCGGTTTATCAGGTGCAATTCGCCGGTAATCGCATCAATCCGGGAAACCGCCACATGGTGAGAAAGCTGTCCGGCTGAGATCAGGAAACGCCCGCTGTTATCCACCGCAAAACCGCGCGGCTGAGTTTCTGTCGGATAACGCCCCGCCAGCTGCAGATGACCGCCGTCATCCGACACCCGGTAGTGATTAATCACGCTTGATGCCCGCTCACAGGCATAGAGATGATGCCCGTCCGGCGTGATATGAATATCGGCAGCCCAGCGGCGTCCTGAATAACCATCCGCCATCATATCGACAGACTGAATTTCACGGACTTTCACCCATTCGCGGTAAACATTAATGGTCGCATTTAATTCATTCAGGCAATACGCCACATGTTTTGCCGGATGAAACGCCATATGGCGCGGCCCGGCACCGGCAGCAACCGTCAGCATATCGGCGTGACGTTCAGTTAAGCGTCCGTCTTCATCAATAGTGTAAACGCGGATATGATCTTCCCCGAGGCACGGCACAAACAGTGTGTGTCCATCCTGCGCAATATTGGCGGAATGCGGATTTTTTAATCCCTCGATCACCTGCACTGCACGGGCGGGAATACCGTTATCGCGGATCGGCAGTACCGCCAGATTTCCCTGATGATAAGAGGCGGCATACAGTGTGCGCCCCGCTTTATCAAGGGTGATATAGGCGGCAGTGCCCGGGAGCGGCGTCAGGCCGGTTTGTGTGAGTTTGCCGTCTTCCGCGATTTTATAAGTCGCCACCGCATTGCCCGGTTTGACCGCAGCATAAAGATGACGGCCATCCGGCGCGGTGATCAGCGGCTGCACCTGATCAGGCGTTGATACTGTCTGTAACAGTGACATCTCACCGTGTTCATTCATCTGCCAGACATGAATCTGATGACTTTCCGTACTGGCAACATAAACCACCTGCTTCATTCGCGCTCCTTAATATCATCACTTACCCGTTTGATTTTTAACAGGTAATGTAAGCATTTCTGTATAATAATACCGCACTTAGCGTTTATCGCGAAACAATTAACATGCTATATTATCAGTTATCTCCGCCCGGAATCATTCAGGATGCCGTCAGGATACAATAATATTCCCTGATGCCCGCCGTTATTCCGGTTCTGACACTCATACAAGGGGCTCCCTGTTATGTCTTACCGCGTCCTCGCATTTGATCTCGATGGTACACTTCTCGATCCGGATAAACATATATTGCAGGAGTCGCTGGATGCCATCCGCGAAGCCCGTCGTGCCGGGGTGCAGGTGCTGATTGTCACCGGCCGTCATCACGTTGCTATTCATCCGTTTTATCAGACATTGCAGCTGGATACACCGGCTATCTGCTGTAACGGTACCTATCTGTACGATTATCCGGGGAAAAAAGTGCTTTCCGCCGATCCGATGAGTGTCAGTGAATCCCGTCAGCTGCTCGAACGCCTGGCACAGACGGATATCGAGCATCTGATGTATATCTCGGATGCCATGCTTTATCACACTGACAGCAGCACTATTGAGCGGACACTGAACTGGTCAGCTTCTCTGCCGGAGCACCAGCGTCCGGTGATGCGCAAAGTGAATAATTTTCTTGATGAGGTTGATCGCGCTGACACTATCTGGAAATTCGCCACCTGCTCAGATGATCTGAACAAACTGCGTGAATTTACCGACGCTGTGGAAGCGGATATGGGACTGTCCTGCGAGTGGTCGTGGATAAACCAGGTGGATATTGCCCGCAAAGGTAACAGCAAAGGCCGCCGTTTACAGGAATGGGTGGAATCTCAGGGAATGACAATGAAAGATGTGATGGCATTTGGTGATAACCATAATGACATCAGTATGCTTTCAGCCGCCGGCCTGGGTGTGGCAATGGGTAATGCGGCAGACGAAGTCAAAGCACACGCTGACCTGATTATCCCGGATAATACCCAGCCGGGTATTGCGCAGGCAATCCGCCGTCATATTCTCAGCTGATAAATACAGTGTAATAGACCATAAAAAAACGCCTTTTAATAAAGGCGTTTTTATTTATTTCCCGCTGGCCAGAGAATAAAACCTGTTACTTATACTTATCAAAACTCCAGTTATTTTTTGGTTTTTCTGCCGGGTTCTGATTCGGGAATTTTGCATTTTCGACGATCAGCAGTAATTTCGATCCATCATAAGTATAGCCGCCCTCAGAATACTGATACGGGAAGCTTTCTGTTGCCACCACTTTATATCCCATACTGAGCAGATCAGGGATACGCATTCCGCCCTGGGAGCCGTCAGTGGTGCCGATACACCAGACTTTTAAGTTTTCGATTTCAACATCTTTGACTTTTTTCAGATAGGTGTAACACATCACCTGATTTGCCGCCAGCGCCTGGCCGCCGGAGAAAATACCCAGTAATAAAAAGAAAAGTGCTTTTTTCATTTTATCCCTCTGACTCAGTGGTTTCTTATGCAATAACGCACGTCTTACACTTGTTTCCGTGTGCAGAGAATATTCTGTGATAATCTGGCAGGGTCAGTGATGCACCGGCGTTAATATATATCGCCGGTGATTCGGAAGGGCAATCGGAATAATATGAATGCCCCTTTTATTAATGAAAAGTACGTATATTCAGATAAATTATAATTCGCGGCTCAGTGACACGCTTTTTACCTGGGCATACACCCATTGTCCGGGTTTCAGCTGCAAATCATCCCGCGCCCAGCCGGTAATACGTGCCCAGAGGAAATGATTGCCGACCGCCAGACGCACATCAGTCTGCCCGTTGTCGTCATCATACATTTCCGTGATTTTTGCCCGTAATATATTGCGGATACTGCTGCTTTTCGGTTTTTCCAGTGCAATGGACACATCATCCGCACTGACACGCACACGTACCGGCGTGTCCCGTTCACCGGCGATACGCGGCACCCACAGCACCTGGTCACCGATAGCAGCGGCCGTCATGGCGTAGCGGTCGTGGTGCTCAAGCACAGTGACACTCAGTACACTTGAGAGACTTTCCTGTGTCAGCCACGGGCGTAATGCCGCCCCTGCCCATACCTCTTCCAGCGGTCCCTGTGCCAGAATGCGGCCTTTTTCCAGGATCACCACATCTTCCGCCAGCCGCAGGATCTCATCCAGGCTGTGGCTGACATACAGGATCGGAATACTGATATCCTGTGCCATCTTTTCCAGATACGGCAGCAGTTCGCGTTTACGCGGCAGATCCAGAGACGCCAGCGGTTCATCCATCAGCAGGATATCCGGTGCGGTCAGCAGCGCGCGGCCAATCGCCACCCGCTGTTTCTCCCCGCCGGAGAGGGTCATCGGCAGGCGGTTCAGCAGATGCCCGATACCCAGCAGTTCCACAATACTGTCAAACTGATCTTCCATCCCCCGTGCCATGCCGTAGCGCAGGTTGCCTCTTATCCGGTAATGGGGAAACAGGCGTGCATCCTGGAAGACATAGCCGATTTTGCGTTTTTCCGGCGGCAGACAGATACGTTTTTCAATATTGACGAGTGTGTGGCCGTTAAGCTCAATCCGCCCTTTCTGCGGTTTTGTCAGCCCGCCGATCACATTGATAAAGGAGGTTTTCCCTGCCCCGGAGAGCCCGAAGACAGCGGTAATACGGTCACTGGCCAGTTCGGTATTGATCACCATCGATAAATCACCGAGCTGTTGTTCAAAATCAAGCACTAACATGTGGCAACCCCCAGGCGTTTGCGTCCCCAGCGGGTCAGCCATTCCGAGGCCAGCAGTGAAGCCAGTGCCAGAACAATGGCGATAATACAGAGCCGCGCTGCGTCCATTTCCGCCCCCGGCGTTTCAAGCAGGGAGTACATGGCCAGCGGGATAGTCCGGGTTTCCCCCGGGATATTGGAAACAAAGGTGATTGTCGCACCGAATTCCCCCAGCGAACGGGCAAATGCCAGCACGGTACCGACAATAATCCCCGGCAGCGACAGCGGCAGTGTGATGGTGAAAAAGACCCGCAACGGGGAAGCCCCGAGTGTCCGTGCCGCCTGCTCCAGGCGCATATCCACCGCTTCCAGCGCCAGGCGGATAGCCCTCACCATCAGCGGAAAAGCCACCACAGCCGCAGCCAGCGCGGCACCGCGCCAGCTGAAGGTAAAACTGAAACCGAACCAGTTATAGAGCCACTCACCGATAATGCCTTTGCGCCCCATGCTGATCAGCAGCAGATAACCCACTACCACCGGCGGTAACACCAGTGGTAAGTGGATAAGACTGTCCAGCAGCGACTTGCCCGGAAAACGGCAGCGCACCAGTACCCATGCCATCAGTATGCCAAACGGCAGACTGGCTGCCACGGCGACCGTTGATACTTTCAGGCTGAGGATGACCGCCTGCCATTCATACTCATTCAACATCGCTGTCTGTTAGTCCTTACTTATTACAGAGGGCTGAAACCGTAACGTTTGAAGATCTCTTTTGCTTCCGGTGTCTGCAGGTAATCATAGAAACCTTTAACATCGGCATTATTGCGATCTTTCAGGATAGCAATCGGATATTCAACCGGTTTATGGGTATCTGCAGGGAAAATACCGACCACTTTCACTTTATCACTGGCAACCGCATCAGAGCCGTACACAATACCCAGCGGCGCTTCACCGCGTTCCACCAGCGCCATGCCGCTGCGCACATTATTGGTGCGGGCCAGCATCGGATCAACGACTTTCCAGGCACCCAGGTTTTCCAGGGCTTCCTGTGCATAGATACCAACCGGCACATGATCAGGATCGCCGACAGCCAGACGGCCGCCATCCAGTAATTTAACCCAGTCAGTCTGCTTATTAATATCAACTTTATCAATTTTGCTGTCTTTCGCGGCAATCAGCACCAGCTCATTACCCAGCAGGGTTTTACGGGTGTCATTGATGATCAGGTTTTTCTCCTGGGCATAATCCATCCATTTCTGGTCAGCAGAAATAAAGATATCTGCCGGAGCACCATTTTCAATCTGACGGGCCAGGGTGGAAGAAGACGCATAAGACGCGACCACTTCACCTTTTTTCTCCTGCTTATATTTTGCCGAGATTTCATCAACCGCATTTGTCAGTGATGCCGCAGCAAATACGGTCACTTTTTCAGCGGCCCATGCCTGACTCATGACAGCAGCAGAGATAACAACACCGGCCAATAACTTACTGAACTGTTTTTTCATTTTTTCCACCAGGATAGATTAGGATTAACCCGTTGTATATAACAAGATACAACGAAAAATGAAAGGAGGTTTATCCCACTATCGGCAGTTAAGCGGAAAACAATATAAAATGAGGGGAATTACGCAGATAATGAGCGGGAAAACAGAAACAAAGACGGATTACCCGCGAACGCAGGTAATCCTGAATACGGTATAATCAGAGCTGCTTTTCGCGGCGCTCGCCTTTTGAAATCAGGTTGAAAATTTCACCTAATCCCCAGATCAGAGCCGCCAGGCCTGTCATAACAACAGGAACCATTAACAGTGCGAAACCTAAACTTTTAACTAACTCAAACATAGCACTTAATCTCTTTATATCAGGCGAAAAGGATATTCAGCATGACTATAATAGCGTCATAATGGCCGCTATTCTATATAAATCACACCCCGGAAAGCATGGCGATTCGTGCTGTCAGGTCTGCATAAAGTAAACAACCGCCACAATAGCCGCCGCCAGAATCAGAAAACCTATCACTTTTCCGGCACTGCCGGGTTTTTCCACAATACTGCTGCGTGGTGAGACAGGGGCAGCCGGGGATTGTACCGGTGTTTCACCTTTATCGTCTTCGCGGTAAAGCTCCTGAATATAGAGAAACATCATTTTCATAAACTGGCTGTTCAGTGGCAGGGTTTGCCCATCCTCACCGATGATGCACAGTGTGAAATCAATTTTCCTGCTCAGTCCCAGTAAAAACGCGCCCGGCAGCCAGGTATATTCCCGCTCACCGGATGCCATTTCTTCCGCGACTTTTGCAGGTGCTTCATGACCGCCATCATCACGCATATAAACGAGCAGCAGAGGTTCTTCATCATCTTCCCCCTGAGTGAATGCCAGACCAATTTGTCCGCCACTTTCATGATCCTGTGATTCAGCCCAGAATGGCTGTTCTGCCAGCATACGGGCAAATTCTTCTGTTTCAGCCCCTTCCGGTTCCGGGGAATCCTTGACTGCCTGATGAAGACGAAATAATACATTCTGCATGAAATAATCTCTGGCTGATAATCAATTCCTATACCATACCTGTTTTTATCCGGTTCATGAATTTTTAAGTAAACTTAAACCGCCATATTGGCAGATGAAAAAAAAACGCAGTTTGCTACACTAACCGGAAAGTAAAGCCGCACCGGGCGGAGAGACTGCGCCGGTGATTCTGTCTGATTAATATACGGGGTATTTTCCGTTGGATATTTTATTAACACTGAAATCAGAAGGTCATTTATTTGCCGATCCGCGGCGGATTTCCTTACTCAAACAGGTCAGAGCCACCGGCTCCATCAGTCAGGGGGCAAAACTGGCCGGAATCAGTTACAAAAGCGCCTGGGATGCCATCAATGAGATGAACCAGCTTGCCGAGGAAACCATTGTTGACCGGGCCACCGGCGGCAAAGGCGGCGGCGGCGCGACACTGACACGCTATGGTGAGCGCTTACTTCAGCTTTATGATCTGCTGGCACAGATCCAGCAGAAAGCCTTTGATGTTCTTAAGGATGATTCGCTGCCCCTCGACAGCCTGCTGGCGGCCATCTCCCGCTTCTCATTGCAGACCAGTGCCCGTAACCAGTTCTTCGGCACAATTATGTCGCGCAACCATTCTCATGTGCAGCAGCATGTGAATGTCCTGCTGGCGGATAAAAAGACCGAACTTGCCGTTGCCCTGACGGAACAGAGTGCCAACCGGCTGGGCTTATCAGTCGGTAAAGAAGTACTTACTCTGATTAAAGCGCCGTGGGTGAAAATCAGCAAATCCGCAGAAAACAGCACGGATTATGACAACCGTCTGAGCGGACGTATCTGTTCCGTTGCCAGAGGTGCGGAAAACAGCGAGGTGATGGTGACACTGACCGGCGGCGCACAATTATGCTCCACCCTGGATAATCAGGATGCCGACAGGCAGCAACTGAAAGAAGGTGATGACGTCACCGCGCTGTTTAATGCGGACCAGGTGATTATTGCCACATTATGCTGATAAAAATGATGATAAAAGCCGCCGCTGACGGCGGCTTTCGTGAGTAACTGCTTACTTCGCTGTTAAATCAACCTGATAAACCGCAAAACCCACATCATCCGTCCCGACCCGGGTCATCGGGTAATGGGCATTTTCTTTAATAAACTGTGTGGCTTTATCGCCCGGTGAAGTTTCAAAGCGGATATCTAATTTCTTATCCGTTTTCACCGGCACAAATGTCCAGTTTTGCTCAGCCTGCGCTGATACCGCACCTTTCGCTTTGGTTTCTGCCGCGATATAACCGGCCAGCACACTGCGGTTTTCATCCGGTGAGGCAAACGCAATATGTTTGTCACCGGTACCGGCAAATTTTCCGCCGTAAGCACGGTAGTTATTGGTGGCAACCAGGAAAACCGCTTTCGGATCAATCGGCTTACCCTGATAAGTCACATTTTTGATACGGTTGGCCTGCGGATTGACTGTCTGGCACTCCACATCATATTTTGCCGGTTGTGTCAGGTCTATCTGATAGTTGATCCCGGAAATGGTATCGAAATTATAGGTTCTGAAACCATCCCAGTTGACCAGGCTCTGCGGTGCCTCTGACTGCGGGTTAATCTGATTGAACATCCCGGCGGAGCACTCCAGCCATTCGGTCACTTCCGCACCGGTCGCTTTCACCACCACCAGCGTATTCGGGTAGAGATAGAGATCCGCCGCGTTGCGGAACGTCATATCCCCTTTTTCCACCTCGACGAAATCCGCCGGGGCATTTTTGCGTCCGCCCACTTTAAACGGTGCAGCCGCTGACAGCACCGGTAAATCTGCCAGATCCGGATCGCCCTGAATAAAGCGGCGGGTATAATCAGTCTGTGCATTATTCACAATCTGCACCGTCGGGTCGCTCTGCAGCAAGGCAAGGTAGCTGTACATATTATCCGGTGATTTACCAATCAGTTTGCCGACAAAGGTCCGGGTCGCATTGTGCTGCTCATCAATCACAGAAGCCAGCTTGTCATCCCGTACCACCAGCGGCTTTTTATTGACTTTGTCATAAATCGGACGCGCCTGTGCTTTGGCATCCGCCACCTTCCACGCACCGTCATCATTATTCAGCACCAGATCCACCACGCCGAGGTGATCCCCCCACTGGCCGGGCATCACTGCCGGAATACCGTTAACGGTTCCCTGCTCAATATTAACGCCTTTGATATCCGCAAAGTCTTTGCCCGGAAATACACCGTGCGAGTGACCGAACATAATGGCATTAATACCCGGTACTTCACTGAGATAATAAACCGAGTTCTCAGCCATGGCTTTATACGGCTCCTGAGAAAAACCGGAGTGCGGAATAGCGACAATTAAATCCGCACCTTCTGCCTTCATTTGCGGCACAAATTTTTTCGCGGTTTCCGTAATATCATTGACGCGGACTTTTCCTTCCAGATTCGCTTTATCCCAGATAAGGATCTGCGGCGGTACAAAACCGATATAGCCGATTTTAATCACATGCTCTTTGCCGTCGCGATCTTTAACCGGGGTATCAACGATAATATAAGGGGTAAACAGATTCTTACCGGTTTTCTCATCAATAATATTGGCATTCACATACGGAAAATCCGCACCGGCAATGGCTTTTTTCAGATAATCCAGGCCAAAGTTAAATTCATGGTTACCGAAGTTTCCGACGGTATAACCCATGGTATTCATCAGCTTATGTGCCGGATGGGCTTCACCGTCATTTAACCCTTTACTGACCATATAATCCGCCAGCGGGCTGCCCTGAATTAAGTCCCCGTTATCCACTAATACTGCGTTGGTGGCTTCACCTTTTGCCGCTTTAATTAAACCGGCGGTGCGGACCAGACCAAACTGCTCTGTCGGTTTGTCTTTGAAATAATCAAAGTCAATTAAGTTACTGTGAATATCCGAGGTTTCCATCACCCGCAGATCCACTGTCGCGGCATTGACCGTTCCGCTGACCAGTAATGCCAGCACCGAATATTTTAATCCTGTTCTCACCCTGCCCTCTCTTCCGGTTAATTTCCGTGATGCCCTGATTTCTGTACCAAAAAGTATAACAAAAACAGCAGACTGAATGATGACGTTTCTGTGAAGCAGATCTTCTTTTCATGATACGGGATGTAACACCGGTACCATATCTTGACATCCCTGCCGGTTCCGCTTATTTCTGGTGAATAATTAAACTAATAATAAGGCTGTTCACTATGGCATATCTGCACATCACACAAGGGGTCTTCCGGTTAAGCGCGGATAAACAGCTTTCTGTTCCGTCATTACAGCTGGAAAGCGGTCAGCACCACGCCTTTATCGGCACTAACGGCAGTGGAAAATCTGCCCTTGCCCGCGCGCTGATTCAGGAACTTCCGCTGCTTTCCGGGGAGATGAGCAACACTTTCCGCCGTCCGGTTCTGGTCGCGTTTGAGAAATTACAGGCGCTGATTGATGAAGAGTGGAACCGCAATAATACCGACCTGATGGATGGCGATGACACCGATAACGGCCGTACCACCGCTGAGATTATTCAGGCGGAGCATCGTGATAATGAGCGCTGCCTGCAGCTGGCGGCGCAGTTCGGGATTTCTGATCGCCTGTCACGCCGCTTTAAATACCTTTCCACCGGTGAAACCCGCAAAACCCTGCTGTGTCAGGCACTGATGACAGAGCCGGATTTACTGGTGCTGGATGAGCCTTATGACGGGCTGGATACCGATTCCCGCCGTATGCTCAGTGAGATGCTGGCAGAGCTTGCAGAGGGCGGGCTGACGGTTGTTCTGATCCTCAACCGTTTCAGTGATATTCCGGACTTTATCACCCGCGCCGGGCTGCTGACAGACTGTGTGCTGGCACCGGCGGATACCTTATCCGCACTATTACAGGCACAGCTGGCCCGTAGTGAGCAGACAGAGCATCTGACGCTGCCGGAGCGGGATGACCCGTCCGCAGAACGCCTTGCGCCGGATATTCCGCGGGTGATCCTCAATCACGGCTGTGTCAGCTATAATGATAAGCCCATCCTCAATGATCTGACCTGGCAGGTGCTGCCCGGTGAGCACTGGCAAATCACCGGCGAGAACGGCGCGGGTAAATCCACACTGCTCAGTCTGATCACCGGTGATCATCCGCAGGGCTACAGCAATGACCTGACGCTGTTCGGCCGCCGCCGGGGCAGCGGAGAAACGGTGTGGGATATCAAACGCCATATCGGGTATGTCAGTAACAGCATCCACCTCAGTTACCGCGTCAATATCAGTGTGCGTAACACGCTGATTTCCGGTTATTTCGATTCTGTCGGGCTCTATCAGAAACCGTCAGACCGGCAGGTAAAACTGGCGGATGAGTGGCTGGCGCTGCTCGGTCTGAAAGCGTACCGCGATGCTCCGTTCCACAGCCTGTCGTGGGGGCAGCAGCGGCTGATACTGATTGCCAGGGCCCTGGTAAAACACCCTGCAATGCTGATCCTTGATGAGCCGTTACAGGGGCTGGATACACTCAACCGCCTGCTGGTGCTGCGTTTTATCGATATTATGATAAGCCGTGGTGATACCCAGCTGCTGTTTGTCAGCCATCACAGAGAGGATACCCCGGCCTGTATCAACCGGCGGCTGGCATTTATTCCTGATAACGGTAGTTATCGTTACGAAATCAATACGTTGTAATCTTTTTATCAAACGGCTGTTTTACTTTTTTACTGCACCGGAAACAGCCGTTATTTTCTGAATGTATTCAGTCTGTTATTAAGAATAATCTGATTAAAAATCATTATCAGTCTGCTTTTTTTACTGGCGCATCACTGACTTCTCTTTTACCCTGCCCACTCCTTTTCTGATTCTCTGACACAATTCCATGACCTGGCTTTTACTTGCATTATCTCTGCTGTTATTACAATTTCACCGGACACTGTCACTGGCAACACTTCTGGCTGCCACCATCAGCGCCCTGTTTACCGGTGTGATGGACTGGCATGCCCTGCTCACCCTGTGGCTTGCTATCCTGCTGGCTGTTGCACGGCCTTATACCGCACCACGTTCATGGCAGCGTGTACTGCTGACACTACTGGTCATCACCGTCGTGACGGGGCTGGCTTTTCATCTGCTGCCGGGATTCCACAACCTGCGCTGGATGCCCCCGGAGGCTGCCGGGCCGCACAGTCCGCCCTATTCATTCTGGTTTAATGCCGATAAAGCACTGCTTCCGTTTATGCTGATCATCATCATTCCGCAACTGTTTGTCACAGCGCCGCTGCGCCGTGCCACCCGTCTGCACTGGCTGTTACTGGCTTTCTCCGTGCCTGCACTGTTGTTACTGGCAACCGCCCTTGGCGGACTGGGGTTTGAACCGCATCTGCCGCGCTGGCTGCCGGCGTTTATGCTGGCTAATCTGTTTTTTGTCTCCCTCGCAGAGGAAGCGCTGTTCCGGGGGGCTATTCAGCAGGTACTTTCCCGGTATCTGCCGCCGTATGCCGCGTTGTTTATTGCTGCCGCAGTCTTCGGCCTGGCACATATTGCCGGAGGGCCGCTGCTGGTTGTCTTTGCCGGTCTGGCAGGGGTTATCTACGGGCTGGCCTGGATGTGGAGCGGGCGGCTGTGGGTGGCGACAGGGTTTCACTTCGCGCTGAACCTCTGCCATCTGCTGTTTTTTACCTGGCCGTTTAAGGTGGCGTAAAAAAACCGTTTTTGCCTGTGTATCACACTTTGCGTAAACATTTATAGCGGAATCGATTCAGTTTTGGTGTACACTATCCGGTAAACAGGACGGAATTGATCTCTTCCGCACAGGCCCCGGCGGAAATACCTGTGCGGAAAGTTTGCCGAAAGGCGCCGGTGACCAATATAATGGGCAATGTGCCGGGTCTGTTTCAATTCTGAAACCCCCTATCTGAAACACAACAGGAGTTTACGCTATGGCAGTAACTAAACTGGTGCTTGTACGTCACGGTGAAAGTGAGTGGAACAAAGAGAACCGCTTTACCGGCTGGACTGATGTTGAGTTATCTGAAAAAGGCCGTGCTGAAGCACAAGAGGCTGGTCAGTTACTCAAAAAAGAAGGCTTCTCTTTTGATTTCGCCTATACCTCTGTACTGAAACGCGCTATTCACACACTGTGGAATATCCTGGATCAGGTAAACCAGCAGTGGCTGCCGGTTGAGAAAAGCTGGAAACTGAACGAACGTCATTACGGCGCACTCCAGGGTCTGGATAAAGCGGAAACCGCTGCAAAATACGGTGACGAGCAGGTCAAACTGTGGCGTCGCGGCTTTGCCATCACCCCGCCGGCACTGGAAAAAAGTGATGAGCGCTTCCCGGGCCACGATCCGCGTTATGCGAAACTGGCAGAAAGCGAATTACCTGCCACTGAGAGCCTGGCGATCACTATCGACCGCGTTGTGCCTTACTGGACTGATGTTATCAAACCACGCGTTGCTTCCGGTGAGAAAGTGATCATCGCTGCACACGGTAACTCCCTGCGTGCACTGGTGAAATACCTGGATAACATGAGCGAAGATGAAATCCTCGAGCTGAACATCCCGACCGCAGTGCCGCTGGTGTATGAGTTTGATGAAAACATGAAGCCGCTGCGCCGCTATTACCTGGGCGACCAGGATGCGATTGCTGCCAAAGCCGCTGCTGTTGCTAACCAGGGTAAAGCGAAGTAATCCGCTTTCTTTGGTGAAAAAAACCCTGACAGTGTCAGGGTTTTTTATTTTCCGGGATTAATGCTTCCGGCGAAATCAGCTGCGGCGGGCTTTTACCGCATCTGCCAGCTGACGCAGCAGGGTTTCGGTATCTTCCCAGCCGATGCAGGCATCTGTCACGCTCTTGCCGTACACGAGCGGCGCATCACCTTCCAGGTTCTGGTTCCCTTCCTCAAGGTGGCTTTCCACCATCACACCCATAATGGCTTTCTCACCACCGGCAACCTGCTGTGCCACATCGGTGCTCACATCCATCTGACGCTTGTACTGTTTGCTGCTGTTAGCGTGGCTGAAATCGATCATGATACGCGGTGCCAGACCGGCCTGTGCCAGCCCTTCTTTTACCGCACTGACATCTTCCGCGCTGTAGTTAGGTTTTTTACCGCCACGCAGAATGATATGGCAGTCACCGTTACCGGTGGTGTTCACGATGGCCGAATGTCCCCACTTGGTCACGGACAGAAAACAGTGCGGCGACCCGGCGGCGTTAATGGCATCAATGGCGACTTTGATGGTACCGTCTGTACCGTTTTTAAACCCGACCGGGCAGGACAACCCGGAGGCCAGCTCACGGTGTACCTGAGATTCCGTGGTACGGGCACCGATAGCACCCCAGCTCATCAGATCCGCCAGATACTGCGGGGTGATCATATCCAGAAACTCACCGGCTGCCGGTAAGCCTTTATCATTGATATCCAGCAGCAGTTTGCGGGCAATACGCAGACCATCATTGATGGCAAAAGAGTGGTCGAGGTGCGGATCGTTGATCAGCCCTTTCCAGCCGACCGTGGTGCGCGGTTTTTCAAAATAGACGCGCATGACGATTTCCAGCTCACCTTTCAGTTCTTTGCGTAATGTCAGCAGGCGATCCGCATATTCAACCGCCGCTTTCGGGTCGTGAATTGAGCATGGCCCGATAACGACCAGCAGGCGATCATCCCGGCCTTCCAGGATTTCGTGGATTGCATGACGGGTGCGGCGAACGGTGTCTGCGGCAGTCTCAGTCGCGGGAAATGACTCTAATAACGCCACTGGCGGTAATAATTCCCGAATTTCTTTTATTTTTACATCATCGTTCTGATAATTCATAACCCGTCTCTTCCGGTGTCCCGTTTCATTATTGTCGTTATTTTAATCTAACTGCTTGTCAACAAGCTGTAAACAATTAGCTGCCGCCGGAATTGAAATTAATTTTTCACCCCGAAAATATTCAGATCAACAGGACAAATTATTATGAATCAGAAGGAAAACAGCGGCTTCATCAGCCGCTGCCCGTGAGAAGGGTATTTATGCCGCTAATCCCGTTTTAATACGCTTAACAGCGGTAATCAGCGCAACAATCACCAGACCGGCGACGAGACCAAACAATAAATTGGCAACCGGTGGGGTCATAAAGTGCAATATGCTGCCGAGTGCCGGGAGTTGTGCACTCTGCTGAGCAAGACTTTCAATCAGGTTATGAATAAACGGAATGCCGTGTGTCAGAATACCGCCGCCGACCATAAACATGGCCGCTGTCCCGACGACTGATAAGGTTTTCATTAAATACGGCGTGGCGTGGATCAGTCCGTCACCCAGTTTTTTCAGCAGCGCGGCTGATTTCTTCTGCAGGTAAAATCCCAGATCATCGAGTTTGACAATCCCGGCCACCAGGCCGTATACCCCGATAGTCATAATGATCGCAATCACCGACAACACCACGAGCTGATTAATAAAGGGAGAGGTGGCAACAATACCGAGGGTGATAGCAATAATCTCCGCTGATAACACAAAATCGGTGCGGATAGCGCCTTTGACTTTGCGTTTCTCGAACGCGGCCAACTCTTCCGGCGTCTGAATATCTTCCGCCGGTGCCGTTTCACCGGGCTCATCACCGGCTTTATGCAGAAACTTATGTGCCAGTTTTTCCGCCCCCTCAAAACACAAAAACGCCCCGCCGACCATCAGAAGCGGCGTAACAGCCCAGGGGGCAAAGGCGTTGATCAACAGTGCGAGCGGTACCAGAATCAGTTTATTGAGAAAGGAACCTTTCGCCACCGCCCAGACCACCGGGATCTCCCGCTCAGCGCGGACACCGGCCACCTGCTGAGCATTCAGCGCCAGGTCATCCCCCAGTACCCCGGATGTCTTTTTGGCGGCCATTTTGGTCATCACAGAGACATCATCCAGTACAGTTGCGATATCATCGAGTAGTGCGAGTAAGCTGCCACCGGCCACAGGCGTTTCCTTTTATTGCTGATTAATGAGAATCCGATTATTACCGGACTCTCATTATAATCACCCGGTTATTGCACTGAAAACAGTTTTACGGCTGCTTCGCTGCTTTTATCCACATCCGCGAGCCGTTGAGCGCCACACCCAGCAGGATGATATATTCCAGCGACAGCGCGTACACACCCTGAAGGGCATAAATCACAATACTGATCATATTGATAACCACCCACAGCAGCCAGTTTTCCACCAGTTTGCGGGTCATCAGGATCATCGCCACCACAGACAATACCGTCATGGCTGCATCCCAGAACGGGAAAGCATCGGGCAGCAATACCGGCATTGCCAGATCAGCCCCTGCGGCATTCAGTATACTGACCATGCTCTGTGCCAGCCACGTAAAGACCGGGTCGATAAAACGCGCCAGCAGTAAAATCGCCGCCAGAGAAACCGCCGCAATCACGGCAGTCTGCCGCAGTGGCATCCAGCGGATTTTCAGCTCCGCTTCTGCTTTCTCATTTTGCCGGCTCCAGGCATACCAGCCGTAAATATTGGCGGCGAAAAAGAAAATCTGCAGCAGCAGATTGGCGTAGAGCTGGATCTGAAAGAAAATCACCGCAAACAGTGTGACGTTAATCAGACCAAACAGATAATTGATTGTTTTTTCCAGGCTTGCCAGCCAGATACATAACAACCCGGCGGTTGCTCCCACCGCTTCAATCCAGGACAAAGCATAAGACCCTTCTTTCCAGTAAGGGATCACCACGAGAATATTATTAATATCAAAAAATTCCATTCCGTCACCTGTGTTAAGTATATTTCCTGTCACCGGCGGTCAGCCACTGATAACAGGTTTAGTTAACTGTATCCTTCCCTGCTGTTTTCAGTAAAATCATCCCATCGTAACAGCATTTGTTTAATATGCTAAACATGATAACGTTTTTTTAACCTGAACTCTCCCGCTATTTTTGTTTATGACGTACTATCAGCCCAGCTATCAATTATATGAATGAGATGTAAGATGGAATCAATTGAGCAAATTATAAACAATATAATTTCTTTTGCCCTATTAGATCCCCGTATCGATGCGGTCATTATCACCGGCTCTGTGGCACGCCAGAACCAGGCAGACCGTTTTTCGGATATTAATGCCGAACTGATCGGCAGCAGTCATGATGAGTTGTTTCAGGACAGCCGCTGGCTGAGCCGGTTTGGTGTGCCGCTGATTATCCGCAAAGCGGCTTCGCGCGAAGACGACAGCCTCTGCTGGCCGTCTTGTCAGGTTCTGTATGAGAAAGGCCGTAAAGTTGATTTTGTGCTGGCCGGGCGCGAACGTATCATACAAATGGCCGCACACGGGCTGGACAGCATCTATCAGCGCGGTTATGCCGTTCTGCTGGATAAAACCGGTCTCACTGCCGGGTTGCCTGAGTATGCCGATCCGGCTGCCGTGCTCACTCCGCCGGATCAGCAGACATTCCTGGAAAACTGGCAGAACTTCTGGCTGGAAGCCTCACAGGTGCCGGTTTATTATCTGCGCAATGAACTCTGGACTGCCCGTCTGCGGGATGTGGCGATGAAACAGTGGCTGATCACCCTGCTGGAGTGGCATGTGCTGCTTCGTAGTGACGGTACACAGGATGTCTGGTATGCGGGGCGTCATCTGGGCACCTGGCTGCCTCCGGGCCTGTACGGGCGTTTTATGGCGACACTGGATAACCGTGATCGTGTCCGTGCCGCACGGGCGCATATGGCGATGCTGACACTCTACCGCGATGTGGCACTCCGCGTGATTGAAACACAGAAATTTGATATCGATATAACGCTGGCAGATAAAATTATTGCACTGGTCACTGACCGGCTGAATGCCGATGATTTACTTGCGCCGGAGAATGAATAATAACAAACGGATGATCGCCGGTGTGATGCCGGGGGAGAACAAAAATCAGAGGGAAAATGGTTACGATGGTGGGTCGTACAGGATTCGAACCTGTGACCAATTGATTAAAAGTCAACTGCTCTACCAACTGAGCTAACGACCCATCGTAATACTGCTGAGGGACTCTGAAATGGTGGGTCGTACAGGATTCGAACCTGTGACCAATTGATTAAAAGTCAACTGCTCTACCAACTGAGCTAACGACCCAT
>NZ_WSPG01000032.1:0-41677 GCF_022819185.1 Morganella sp. HSTU-ASny43 | reverse complement strand
AAGTATCAAAACTTTCTTCTCTAATCTGACCCGTGCTGCTGCTATCATTGCAAAATACAGCAAAGCATTCTGATTAATCAGACAGATACAAAAAAAGCGCCTTTAAGGCGCTTTTTTTATGTCCGCAGTTTTTTCACCAGATAATCAATAAACACCATCATATGCGGCGGCTGATAACGCGACGGCGGATAAAGCAGCCAGGCATCCCCGCTGTAACGGGTTTTAAACGTCCAGTCCGGCAGAACCTGCACAATCTCCCCGCTCTCCAGCGATTTACGCGCCGTAAATACCGGCAGCCCGCCGATCCCGAGATGTGATTTCACCCCGCCGAGCCGCACCCCGCTGTGGTTTGATGAATAACGCCCGTGCACATTCACAGACACCACTTTATTCCCCTGCTGAAAACGCCAGCGGGTATCTGCCGCTTCCTCACTGAGGAACAGGCAGCTGTGATCCTTCAGCTCCTGCGGATGAGACGGAGTGCCATATTCCGCCAGATACTGCGGCGTGGCACATAAAATATGACTGACCGTAAACAGCCGCTTGCCGATAAGCCCCGGCGGCGGTTCATTGGTAATACGGATGGCAAGATCGATTTCCTCATCAATCAGATCCATATAGCGATCTTCCAGACGCAGCATCACATTCACACCGGAATTCGTTGCGAGGAATTCATTGATAAGCGGATGCACCATAAAATAGCCCAGTGCTTTCGGGGCGCCCAGACGCACCAGCCCGGAAGGTGTTTCACTGAACTGCCCGCTGGCACTCATCACCGCTCCCGCAGAATTCACCAGCGCCTGACAGTGCTGATATACCGCCTTGCCACTCTCATTCAGACGCAGCTTGCGGGTCGTGCGCTGCAATAACCGGGTATTGAGTGCGCGCTCCAGCCGCGAGACCGCACGGCTGATCGCAGACGGTGTCGCGCCGAGCTGCCGGGCAGCTTCCGAGAAACTGCCGGTTTCCACCACTTTGGCAAATACCGCCATTTCCTCGAGTAATGCGAGGGTTTCATTTGTGATCACAGGGAATAAATCCTTTGCATTTTTGCCGTATTATCATATGACAGTGCCTGCAATACAATGTCAGACAACACGACACAATAATAATGAGGCACACATCACCATGACAGAAAAATGCTATCTGACCAGCCGCGCCTTACAGGGCACCGCCACTGTCCTGGAATGCCGTCCGGCAGAGGACGGGCGCTATGCGGTTATCCTCGATAAAACCCTGTTCCATCCGCAGGGTGGCGGGCAACCGGGAGACACCGGCACACTCGGTGACGCCACTGTTATTCACACCGCTTTTATGCCGGAAGGTATCATTCATTACACCGATATACCGGTCGCCCCCGGTGAAGTTCAGATGAATGTCGATGCGGAGAAACGTCAGCTGCACTCGCGGCTGCATACCGGCGGACACCTGCTCTCTCATGTGATGGAAACTTTCGGCTGGAAACCGACCAAAGGACATCACTGGCCGGATGAAGGGAGGATCCAGTATATTCCTGCCGGTTCCCCGGTGATCGTGGATCCGGAAGATGTCCGCCGCCACTGTCAGGCGCTGATCGACGCGGATCACTCCTGTCATCACTATCAGGATGAGGACGGCATGTTTCAGATCCGTTTTGCGGATTTTGAACCTTACTCCTGCGGCGGCACGCATGTGCAGTCACTCGGCGAGATCGGCACACTGGTGCTGAAATCCGTGAAAACCAAAAAGGGCGTTCTGTCCGTTCAGTACGACGTCATCTGACGGATCCTGTCTCTCTGCGGCGGCACTCCCGCCGCCCCTGTTAATCTGCTGAGGTTATGATGAATCTGTTCAACCAGAGTGAATTTCTGGCGCTTGCGCTCGTCCATTTTTTCATTGTTGTCTCGCCGGGGCCGGACTTTGCCGTGACACTGCGCCAGAGTATTTATCACGGACGCAAAGCCGGACTGATGACCGCACTCGGCATTGGCGCCGGGATTTCCGTGCATGTGGTGTACACGCTGGCTGGTGTGACAGCCCTGATGCAGGCCACACCGTGGCTGATGGATACCGCGAAATACATTGGTGCGGCTTATCTTATCTGGCTGGGCATTCAGTTTCTGCGCAGTAAAGGCGCAAGTGCCGCTATCGCCCCGGAGAGCCCGGATAGCGCCCCGGTACAAACGGCCGGCAAGGCATTTTGGATGGGATTTATGACCAACGCCACCAACCCGAAAGCGATGCTGTTTTTCCTAGCCATGTTCACCACGCTGGTCAGTCCGTCCACGCCGGTGACGGTGAAACTGTTCTACGGCGTGTGGATGTGCGGCGTGAATGCGGCCTGGTTTATGGCCGTTTCCGTTTTGTTCTCACACCAGCGTATCCGTGAGCGGTTCCTCGCACACAGCCGGTTGTTCGACAATATCATCGGCACTATTCTGCTGCTGTTTGCCGGGCGGCTTTTGCTGGCTGTATAACGGCAAGGTAACCGCCGGTATTATCAGACAGACTCCGAAATTACAGGCAGAAAATCAAAAGATAATCGTCCGCCAATGGCGTCTGCATAACGAATCAATGTTCCCAGTTGCGGGTCATAGTCCCCTTTTTCCAGGCGGGAAATATTCTGTTTTTGCGTCGCCATTTTTTCAGCCACTTCAGCCTGGGTAATTTTCCGGGCTTTTCTCGCTGCTTTTAATGTATCCAGCAATACTTTTCGTGCCTGAATTTCATCCAGTGCATCAATGACTTCAGGATCTTTAAGTAATGTATTTTTCAGCTCTTCAAAAGGGACTAAATCATAATCATCATTACGACTCATTTCAGCCTCCTTATCATTTCTTTCATTCTCTCATGTGCTAACTCTAGCACCTGCTTTGGTGTTTTCTGCGTTTTTTTCTGAAAGACATGCACAATAATTATATGGTTTCCCCAGTAAAAAAAGAAAACCCCTCTGGCACACCCTTCATGAGAACGGATCCTCAGCTCCTTCAGCCCGTCACGATGAAGGTCACGGACAACCGGTTCTTTTAGAAATGCACCGTATTTACGCAGGGTTTCAAGCCCGGTCAGCATCTCAGCTTTAAGTCCTGCGGGTAGCTTCATGATCTCTTTTTCTGCTGCTTTAATCACTGAAAGTTCAAACATCCTTCATCCCAATGTTTTCTTTTCAGTTTATCGTCCGCACTAAATGTAATCAAATATGATTACTGTATACCATAACTCTATTCAATATGGCAAAAAAATAAATTTGGTAATTAATGCTGCCTTTTGCAGTTATAGCCAAATTCATTGCCACGTTAATAGTTTGATATGGTAATGTTTAAGGACGTTAATAAATACGTGCAGTTACGTTCTCATGTATTTACGCCTTGTTGTCCCGATGAGGCCGTTCCGGCGCTCATCAGTCACCCGGACAGAACGGAGAAAATAATGATTAAACTGAAAGATATAGAACAGGCTTTGCGTCCTCAGCCATCCTACAAAATGCTGATTAACGGCCAGTGGGTCGAAAGCAGTGATCACGCTAAAAGCCAGACATTTAACCCCGCAACCGGTGAATTACTGGCAGATTATCCGGCCGGTACCGCGCAGGATGTCAACACAGCGGTTGCCGCCGCCAAAAAGACCTTTGAAACCTGGCGCCATACCTCTCCTGCGGAACGTCAGCAACTGTTACTGAAAATTGCCGACCGTCTGGAAGCCGAAAAAGAACGCTTCGCCACCCTGGAATCCCTCGATAACGGTAAGCCGTATAATGAGGCCATTTCCATCGATTTACCGGCCGCGATTGACCATTTCCGCTACTTTGCAGGGGCTATCCGCGCCCATTCCGACCAGGCCGATGTACTGGACGAAAACACCCTGAGTCTGGTGATCCGTGAGCCGCTCGGCGTTGTCGGTCAGATTATCCCGTGGAACTTCCCGCTGCTGATGGCAGCCTGGAAACTGGCGCCGGTCATTGCCGCCGGAGATACCGTGGTGATAAACCCGGCCAGCCTGACCCCGCTGACCCTGCTGGAACTGGGCCGCATCCTGAATGATGTGCTGCCTGCCGGGGTGATTAATATTGTTACCGGTCGCGGCTCTGTGGTCGGCCAGGCGATTCTTGACCATCCGGATGTGGACAAAGTGGCGTTCACCGGCTCCACCAGCGTTGGTTACACTGTTGCTGCTGCCGCCGCGAAAAAACTGATCCCGGCCACTCTGGAACTGGGCGGTAAATCGGCGAATATCGTGTTCCCGGATGCCAATATGGAAAAAGCCGTCAAATATGCAGCTATCGCGATCCTGATGAACCAGGGTCAGGCCTGTGAATCCGGTTCACGCCTGTTCCTGCACAAAGATATTCACGATGAGTTCCTGAAAAAACTGAAAGCCCGTTTTGAATCTGTCAAAGTCGGCGATCCGATGGCGAAAGACACTCAGATGGGCAGCCAGGTCAGTCAGGGACAGCTCGATACCATCCTCAGCTATGTGGAACTGGCGAAAAAAGAGGGTGCCACCATCCTCACCGGCGGCGAACGCCTGACCAGTGACGGGCTGGATGCCGGGTTCTTTATGAAGCCGACGATTATCACCAATGTCACCAATCAGATGCGGGTTGCCCGCGAAGAAATTTTCGGACCAGTACTGGTGGTGATCCCGTTCAGTGATGAAGATGAAGTTGTCGCGATGGCAAATGATTCCGAGTACGGGCTGGGTGGTGCGGTTTGGACACAGGATATCAACCGCGCACTGCGTGTGGCGAAAGCGGTCAGAACCGGCCGTATGTGGGTGAATACCTATCATGAGCTGCCGGCTCATGCCCCGTTCGGCGGTTATAAAAACTCCGGGCTGGGACGGGAAACCCATAAAATGATGCTGGATGCCTATACCGAAGTGAAAAACATCTATATCAGCACCAAAGAGTCATAATTAACGTAAATGCCCGGCGACGCCGGGCATTTTTTTACTTATTTATTGCTTTTCGCTTCAGGTGGCGGGTTTTTCCCGGCAGATCGCGCAATACTGTACATCTGCTGCATCATCATCTGATCCGCAGTTTCCGCCACAATAATCACATAGCGCCGCTCTTTCTGGTCATAGCGGAAATAGGTGCATTCCGGCTTACCCCAGCGGTTGTAATAGATCGCGCCGTTCTCTTCCTGATAGATAATGCCTTTCTGCTGATTCAGCCATTCATCAAAACGCCAGCGGTATTTCGGGACTTTCACCAGATGAATAATACCTTCCGCGTCACTGAGCGGATCACGGAAGCGGTAAATCTCCGTATTATCATCATCGCTTTCAATATGAAGGCCGCCGATATCGCGGACATAATCGCCGCCCTCCTGTTTTTTCAGGTCGATGGCCATTGTTTCCGGCAGCGTGACTGAGATATTTTCTGTCATTCTGATGGTGTCACCGGGAACCGGCGGGAAGCCGTTCTCTTTGTAATACTGACGCTGCGTTTCCAGATAAGCTTCATAGGAGGCGGCTCTGACATCAGATACCGCTTTCATTCCGGCCAGTTTTTCGGAGGTATGATCGGCACGGGAAAGGGTCATTTTCAGGGTACAGTTAAAGAAGCCGCACGCGCCCTCTTTTTCCGTGGTCAGATAGACGGTTTGTCCGCTGTCCGGTGATGTCCAGGTCGTCTGTATATTATTCAGATCAAAGGTATCGCCATGAATATCACTGTCAAAACGGTTACCGCTGTTATCCACAGTGACTCTGCCCGGCTCAAACCAGAAGAATGTGGAGTCTTTCAGGCTGACCATGGTGTCGCGGATTGCGGCTTTGACATTTTTTTCCGGATCACTGTTCTCCGGCGCATTATCCGCCGGGTTATCATACGTGACGGTAATATCATCAATCACATAATATCCGTCCGGTGCAGGCGGCGGGGTTTCCTTACATCCGGCCAGCAATGCAATCACCACAGATAAAAATACGCCCCTTTTCATGACTCATCCTTTATTTAATCACCGGAAACCCGTTGTGATCATAGCGCAAAGAATGAGAAATCCTGACCGGAATTATCCTTAAGTGTATTTATCTGTCCGCCATGGGGTATGATAACTCCCCTGTTTGTTCCGGCCCGGGGAAAGGACAATGGCCATTATCACAACACTGATCACAGGCGCCTTAACCGGGCTGATTATCAGCACCACCGGTGTCGGCGGCGGAGTGATAGTGCTGCCAATCCTGACGTATCTCTACGGCATGAATGCCCTGATGGCCGTCGCCACCGCCAATCTTCTCTCCATGCTGATGAAGGTCGCCTCCTCCTGGCTGCACTACAAACTCGGCAATATTCCGCTCCGGCGCGCCATGATTGTGCTGGGGATTATGCTGCCCGCCACCTTCGGTGCCAGTCTGCTGGTGACATGGCTTGCCTCGGTACCGGCCTGGCAGGCGATCACAGAAAAGAGTATTAATCTGCTGGTCGTGGCGGCGATCCTGTTTTCACTGTGGCTGTTTATTCAGCGGATGTTTTTCCCGCCTCCGTTACCGGCGAATACGGCTGAAACCCCCATGTCAGTACGGGAGCTTTTGCTGCCGGGGATCACCGCCGGTGTGGTACTGGGGGCAACGGGGGTCGGCGGCGGGATTGTGGTGCTGCCGATGCTGCTGCGCTATGCAAAGATGGATATCCGTCAGGCTATCGGCACCTCTATTTTTGTCACCACCCTGCTCTCCGGCTCTTCTGCTATTGCCTATATGCAGGACGGACACACGGATGTCCGTCTCGCGTTGTGGCTGTTTGCCGGGTCCCTGCTCAGTATGCCGCTGACCAAAATTCTGCTCACGCGGATGCCGGATCGCGCTTTTCAGTACGCCACGCTGATCCTTATCCTGTGCAGCGCAGTGATGATGACACTGAATCTGTTCTAAACCGTCACCACACCCTGAGCCTGTAACGCCTCCGCCAGACGGCGGATGCCATCGGTGAGTTTCTCCGCCGGATAAGCGGCAAACCCGAATAATACCCCTTCCTGCGGTGCATCCGGACGGCAGTAACGGGCCAGCGGCTGCATGCCCATGCCGCACTGCCGTCCTGCCTGAATCACCGTCTGTGCCGGAACACCGTTTTTCATCCTGCATAACAGGTGGATCCCCGAGTCACTCGGCACAATATCCAGCAGTTCAGGAAGGTATTGATTAATGGCATCCGTCACCGCCTGCCGCCGCTCATAACAGGCTTTGCGCACCCGACGGACATGCCGTGCATAGTGACCTTCATTAATAAACCGGGTCAGCGTGGCCTGCTCCAGATAGCCGCAGCCGGTATCGGCATAATATTTTGTCACCTCAAAGGCCGGGATCAGCGCTTTCGGTACGACGAGAAATCCCAGCCGGAAGGCCGGATAGAGCATTTTGGAAAACGTTCCCGCATAAATCACCCGCTGATGCCTGTCCAGCCCCTGCAATGCCTGAAGCGGACGATCGGCATAACGGAACTCACCGTTATAATCATCCTCCAGGATCCAGACATGGTGTTTTGCCGCCCAGGAGAGCAGCGCCGATCGCCGGGCCAGGCTGAGTGTGCCGCCGCCGGGAAACTGATGTGACGGTGCGGTGAACACCAGTTTCGCGTCCGGCCAGCGGCGCAGGCCGTCATACACATCCATGCCCTCTTCATCCGCGCGTACCGGACGTACTGTCAGCCGCTGTGATAAAAACGCCCCGCGCGCACCATCATAGCCGGGGTCATCCAGCCAGACTTCATCCCCGGGCTGTAACAGCGTCTGCACTGTCAGGTTAATCGCCTGCTGGGTGCCGTTGACAATCAGGATCTGGTCCTCATCGCACTGCAATCCGCGGGTGGCACGGACATAATGACAGATTGCCCGGCGCAGCGGCTGGTAGCCGTGCGGCTCACTGTGCGTATGCAGCGCATAGCGGGACTGACGCCAGACACGGCCTAGCAGCCGCCCCCAGACATCATGCGGAAACAGATCCACACATCCGGTACCGACCATAAACAGTGCATCGGACGGCGCACCGGATGCAACACGCTGTGACTGCAATATTTCTGCCAGCGGGCTGATATTGGCGGTCACCTGCTCCCCGGCCTCATCCGCCGGGGATGCCACCGGTCCGCTGATGGCGTGATCCGGCAGATTATCCGCCACAAAGGTACCCGCGCCGCGCCGGGTGATGAGATAACCCTCATCCTGCAACCGCTCAAACCCGGCAATCACCGAGTTACGGGAGATCCCCATCATCTCCGCCAGCGCCCGCCCGGACGGCACTTTGCTGCCCGCATGCAGGCGGCCGCTGAGGATCGCCTCACGCAGAGCGTGATACACCTGATCTTTGATGATCCCGTTACCTGTCAGTAATTCGGGAAACGCTGCCGCGCCGGATTTTCGCATAGTGGCCTAAAGTGGATCTGTTAAAAATATAAAAAGTGTATCTTATAAAGAACCAAAATAACACGTACTCTTCACATCACGGAAAACGCGCGTTTTCTTCACAACAGCAGAATGCAGAATAATGAGGGAAACACCATGAATAATACAATGACATCATCCGTACCGGATCTGGTGACAGTGGCGCCTGCCACACAGAATGATTATGCGGGCTGGCTGCCGCACTGGCTGGCCTATCAGGAATTTTATAAAGTCAGCTTTCCGGAAGAGGTCACGCTGACCAGCTGGTCACGTTTCTTTGATGAAAAAGAACCGATGTTCTGTGCCGTGGCGCGGATGAACGGCAAAGTCACCGGGTTCGTGCATTATCTCTATCACCGCTCCACCTGGGCGGAAAAAGAGTTTTGTTACCTGGAAGACCTGTATGTGGATCCGTCTGTGCGCGGCCAGCATATCGGCAAACAGCTGATTGAGTTTGTACAGCAGCAGGCGCTGGCACGTCCGTGCGGCCGTCTCTACTGGCACACCCATAAAGATAATACCCGTGGCCAGCGTCTGTATGACTGGGTGGCAAATAAATCCGGTGCTATCGAATATATTATGCCACTGAAATGATGGCAGTCATGTCCTATAAAAAAGGCCCGTTTCCGGGCCTTCAGGGGGATGATCAGTTCTTAAAGGAACTGATAAACGAGAGGTACTCTTCTTTACTCATCAGCGGCTTATATTCCGCCATCAGGGCTTCCGCACCGGCGGCATCATCAAACAGCAAATCAATAATTGTCATTGCCATCATCTGAGCCGGACGGATATAGGCCATGTCGTCATCAAAAACGACATAATCTTTGCCGTGCAGCCCGCCGCGCACTGAACCAATCCACGGATGACTGACCGGCATGATATGGGACAGATCCCCGGTGTCAGTACTGCCGGTCATATGCTCGGCAACCCAGACATTTTCATCACCAATCAGACCTTCCGCATTCTGCTGTAACAGATCATTCAGTACGTCATTGTTGTACAGCGGCAGATAGCCCGGTAAATCTTTCACTTCCACTTCGGCACCGACAGACATGGCGCCGGCTACCAGCGCACGGGTAATACGCTCGTTGGCATCGATCATCGCCGGTACGTTTGAGGCACGGACATAACTTTCCATGCGCACATCACTCGGGGTCACGTTCACCAGATCACCGCCCTGGGTGATGATCGGGTGGAAACGGATATAATCCTTCTCCTGAAAGGTTTCACGGATAGCATTCACACCCATGATACCCATCATTGCCGCATTCAGGGCGTTAATCCCCATATGCGGTGCCGCCGCAGCATGTGCCGGTTTGCCTTTGTAATTAATCAGCTTGCCGATAAAACCGTTGGTGGTGGTGGAGATTTCAATAAATCCGTTGTCACGCTCAGGTTTGACGCTGGTCAGGTGGATCTGCATCGCCATATCCACATCATCAAACTCACCGAGGGAAATCAGCTCCGGCTTACCGCCGATATAACTTATTTTGCCCTGTTCGATAAGCTTGTTGCGGTACGCGAGTTCCACATATTCCTCAGCCGGAACGGCGAAGGGCACTACATCCCCCGCCAGATATTCCATCGCCCCGGAATCCACCAGCCCCATAGTGACCGCCATCATATTGGCGATCTGCGCATTGTGACCACAGCAGTGTGCCGCGCCGGTCTGGTCATCCGCATCAGGGTGTTCAGCACAGATAATGGCATCCAGCTCACCGATCACCGCGACACTGCGTTTACTGCCTTTTCCGCCTTTCAGGCGGGCTTTGACCCCGGTGAGCGCCAGCTGATTACGGTAGCTGACACCCAGAGAATCAAATGCCGCTTCGACCTTCTTCGCTGTGCGGGTCTCTTTATAACCCAGCTCCGGCTCTGCCCAGATATTCTCTGCCAGTTTTTTAATGTCACCCTTGCGGGCGGCAATCGCTTCGCAGACTTTGGCTTTCAGTTGTTCTTTGGTCATTGTCATGCTGAATATTCCCCTCTGATCAGATAACGCCACTCCATGTGAGCGTCAGTTGGCCGATAAGTGCGGCAAATAAGAATGTCCCGGAGAATACCGCCAGTGACACCGGGATAATGCGCCATGAAATCGCTTTGAATTTATCGATATCTTTACCCAGTGAAAGACCCGCGAAGGCCAGTACTGTGGTACTGATAACCGCGATAGAGACTTTACCGGTCATGGCAATCATTTCTTTGTCATACGGGAACAGCGGTGAACACAGACCGGCGGCGATCAGGGAAACCCAGAAGATCACCGGCAGTTTGCCTAACGGCGGGATCATCGCGATCAGGTATGCCGCGAAGGACATACCGCCCAGCAGTGTCATCGCCAGCAGTGTATCGCTGAACACCTGCCCGAACTCACCACGGCCGTACATTGACCCGCCGACTGCATCGCCGAGCGCGGTAAAGAACACCACCAGAACCAGGATTATGGCTATTTCTGTCATCTTTTTCATGATTAGTTATCCTTATTCAGTATCCGCAGACGCCGTTGCACGTTTTCTTTTCAGTTTGTTGTACAGATAAGACGCAAACGGTAAGGAGAAGAAAATATAGATGTACAGACCTAACACAGAAGACATCAGGTTCGCGGAAGACGAGAACGCCTGAATATCCGCAGCCTGGTCAGGATAGAGTTCCAGCAGAGGGGCAACCGCCGCCGCCAGCATCGAGCCGCTGCCGACACCCGCACCCATTGCCAGAGCAAGCGGACTGAGAATGTCCAGACCGGCGATCACACTCGCGAGGATCCCCATCCAGACAGCACCGTACAGCGTACCGCAGATATACATTGCCATGACACCGCGGCCTTCCGGCGAACTTAAGCCGTATTTGGCTTCGATGATGGCGATGTTCGGCTCACGGCCGACAGAATAGGTGGCACCGACCGCTTCACGGCCCATACCTAACATAATCGCCAGCGGCAGACCCAGCATAATGGTACCGATAAAGTGGCCCACTTCCTGCAGAACCAGCGCACCACCGGCCTGAATGATTTTTTCCCAGGAGGCCCCGACGGAAGTACTCAGCTTGGCGATCAGGATCACCAGTGCCACACTCATGATAGAGGTCGCATGCGCCATGTTCTTTTCGTTGAGGATTTTAAATTTCGGAAAGCTGATAATACCACCCATCAGCATGGAGTAGAGCATCGGAAAAACCATCACCAGACTGATTTTAATTTGCCCTATCGCTTCCGCAAGAAGAATGATAAATAAGCTAACCAAAAGCAACTTACTATCTTTTAATATATCCATAGTGTTACCTTTATAGGAATTGTTATTGAGAATTACTCGTGTGTATTTATATAAAAAACGTACCCTTTCCATATTCATACTACCCGCGGGACTGTTTTCCTGACAATATTCCGAAAATTCCTCAGCCATGCCTTTTGGGCATGCCATAAATTAATAAATTAATATTTATTGATTAACCCTGTCCTGACTACTTATTTCGGGTTACTAATTAATAGATAATTCGTTAAATTTCAATGTGATATAAAATGCTATAATTTTGTGAAAAACATTATTCGATAAGTGATATTGGTTTTGATTAAAATAAAAAGAGAAATATTCAAATAAGACAATAATGTGAAGCGGCTCCTGTTTTTTTAATTTTCCGGTCCGCTGATTTTAATGAGAATGATTTTATATAATGATGAAAACCCCGTTTTAATACTGAATTTATTCAGGAGGTACCGAGATGAACATCTTATTACACCTTCCAATCACCGTTATGGCAAAATATTTGACTGGCAGTAAAAAATCACCATTGTAACGGATAACATGAATAAATCAGATGTAGATCACATTATTTTATCAATATGGACACAGGTCACAATATTGACTATTAACCCGGCCCTCAGCACAGAAATCCGGAAAACCGTGTTGTACTGAACGGGTTTCATCCGCTGGTATTCCTCCGGCAGGCTGTTTTTCACACAAACGCAGAAAACCCGGGTAAACACAGCAGAATTGATCGCTGAGTGCCTAATTGCGTTGCTTAATTGTTACCGGATTGTGGGTTTCTTTTTCTGTCCGTAAATCTGTTTCATCAGGTCTCAGAAATATTTTGCATTTGCTCACGCATAATTACTTAAAAAACACATCGGTATCAGAGTATACCCTCATGTAAACACCACGGATAATAAATAAAATTTTCTTAACTGTGATGCAGGCTGCAATATCCTAAATCACGGATAACGCCTTACATCTTAAGATGAGTATGCCGTGTGACTGACATCACCGTTGCTATAATTATAAATAAAATTGCATTATTTATTTTCGGCTGTAATCCATTTTTCTCCCTGATTAATTATTGCGATAAAACTAAACAATAAAACTAATCACTTTTGTATATGATTAAAATCAAACACTTTTTGTAAATAGTGATTATGTCCTGTGATGAGCATATTAAGATTGGGATTAGTGGTTAAATGCATGACCATTAGTTAACTAATTACATTTAATCACTATAAATATGACTTAATGTAACATATGAAAAAAGCAAACAGGAAATGACACCAAACAATCCGCTATTTTTTAGTCAGTTTCCGTGAAAGAGTTTTGTTCATATGCAATATATAATTTCATTTCTTACCCGGGTAATAATATTTAAATTTAAATGTTATCGCAATATAAAAAATAGCAGTATTTGCATGACAATTGACACTCTAATAAACAATTATGATAATACTGCGGTATTCAAAGAATATTGCTCAGAATTATTATTAAATTATCCCGGCTTGAGCCTCACGGGATTATTTATTTAATAATATAAATAAAACAGATTATTCTTAAATATTGACGAATATCCCTGATAAAGGAAATAACATGAAACTTCAGAAAGTATTACTCTCAGTAGTTCTGGGATCTTTATTTGCTGCGGGTACTGCTATGGCAGAAGATCCTGTGCAACCGCCAGAAGTAAAAAGCGGTCTCGGTACCGTGCATTTTAAAGGCTTCATTAATAACGTGCCTTGCTCTATCGACAGTAAATTCCTGGATCAGACAGTGGATTTCGGTGAAATCAGCCGTAACGAACTGACTACCGGTACTTACCGTACAGATAGCAAAACATTCAATATCGAACTGAAAAACTGTGATACCACCACGTATAAAACTGCGCAGATTCAATTCACTGCACCAACAGTTGAACTGAAAGACGGTACTGCAACATCTAAATATGTTGGTCTGGGTTCAATCCAGAATGCCGGTATCGCACTGACAGACAGCGGCGGTAAATCTATCGAACTGGGTTCACGTTTCCCTGCTGAAAAATACACCCTGAACGGTGGCCGTGATCAAATCACTCCGCTGAACTTTGCAGCGTATGTAAAAGGTAACCAGTCTGCAGTTGCCGGTGAACAGGCTACTACCGGTCACTTCGATACCCCGGTTAACTTCCAGATTTTCTATCAATAACAGGATAGTTACTGAATAGTTCTTTTTAATATATGCAGTGGTCTGCAAGGACAGCTCCCGCCACTGCATAATAGATTAGCGGTGGCTGGCATATCTCATGAAGCTCAGAACAACAATTAAAATATTTACAGCTTCTGTGGTTGCAGTTATTCAGATAAATACCGCATTTGCTGAAGAAGCCATTAACTTTAATACATCATTTTTAGACTCAGACAGTCAGGAAATTGATTTTTCAAAATTCAGCCGGGCTAATTATGTTATGCCGGGTACTTATCTTCTGGCAACTAAACTCAATAATAATGTTATTACCAGTGATGAGAATATCCTTTTTTATATCCCGGAATATGATCCTGAAATAACAGTCCCCTGTATTACCCCTGAATTATTTGCACAACTTGCCATGAAAGAAGAGTGGCAGAATAAAGTCAGCTGGACAGCGCAGGATAAATTGCAGTGCCTTGATATCCGTACCATTCCTGATATGCAGGCAACGGGTGATATCGCGGATAATAAACTCAATATCCGGATCCCCCAGGCCTATATGGCCTACAGCGATCCGTCATGGGATCCGCCGGAGCGCTGGGATGACGGTATCGCCGGATTTTTATTCGACTATAACGCCACCGCCACGCACAGCAAATACCAGCCGGGCAGTGATAACGATAAAAGCAGCAAGACGGATGTAGTCAGCTACGGTGATACCGGCGTCAACCTCGGTGCATGGCGTGTGCGTGCGGAATGGCAGGCGACCGGCGGCGACAACGCGGAGCACTCAAAACGCTGGCGCTGGAACCAGATCTACGCTTACCGGGCACTCCGGGATCTCAGCGCCCGTCTGATATTCGGTGAACAGTATCTGACCTCAGAACTGTTTGAAAGCTTCCGCTACATCGGCATGAGCATGGAAACCGATGAAAATATGTTCCCGCCGCTGCTGCGCGGTTATGCGCCGGAAGTTGCCGGGGTTGCCCGCACCAACGCCACCGTAATCATCCGCCGGGGTGAACGTATCATTTATCAGGAGCAGGTCAGTAAAGGACCGTTCCGTATCCGTGATATGAACTACATCGGCGACGGTACGTTAAATGTCACTATTAAAGAGCAGGATGGCAGCGAACAGCATTTCACCATCGAAACATCCCGCCTGTCGATGCTGACCCGTCCCGGCCAGTTCCTGTTTAAACTGGCGACCGGTAAACCGCTGTCAGACGATCACAAAACCGAAGGCCCGGAATTCGGTACAGGGAGTTTTTCCCGGGGGATGAGCAACAACACCACGCTGTTCAGCGGCGTACTGGCGGCGACGGATTACCAGAACGTGTCTTTCGGGATAGGCCGGGATATCGCACCATTCGGGGTATTTTCCGCGAAAGTCTCCTATTCCCGGGCAAACATGGGTGATTTTGCAGATAAACAAAATAAAACCGGCGGCTCTTACAGCATCACCTATTCCAAAGAATTCGATACCATTAACAGTCAGCTGACCTTCGCCGGTTACCGCTTCTCGGAGCGGGATTACATGACCATGAACCAGTTTGTCGATCTGCGTTACCGAGGCGGTAATACCGACAACAGCAAAGAGATGTATAACATCATCTTTAACAAGGTGTTCCCGTCTCTGCGCATGAACGTCTATCTGAACTACAGTCATCAGACATTCTGGAATAAAGCGAGCATCAATAACTACAGCATGACCCTCTCCCGCAACTTTGACTGGGGAGAGAAAAAGAACCTCAGCATGAGTATGTCAGCCTACCGGACAGAATCGGATTCAACAAAAGATAACGGCGTCTACGCCAGCCTCTCTGTTCCGCTTGATGATAATAAAGGCATGTTCAGCTACAGCGGCAGTTACAATAAGAACTCTCACAGTAATAACGTTAACTATTACACTGATATTGATAATTCGAGTAACTATTCACTGTCTGCCGGTGAAGGCGACGGCAAAGTCAACCTCGCCGGTTTCTATACCAATGAAGGGGGGAATAACTACCTTTCACTGAGCGGAACCTATATTCAGGATAACGTTCTTACGGTATCCGGCCAGTCACGCGGCGGCTTTACCCTGACCCGTGAAGGTGCGGCATTCCACCGCAGCGGCAACAGTATGGCACCGCGCATTCTGGTGGATACCAGCGGCACACCGGACATTGATGTGCGTGGTACCGGCAAAGCGGTGCGGAGTAACGCCTTCGGGAAAGCGATTATCCCGACCGCGACGGCCTACTCACGCGGCCAGCTGTCTCTTGATCTCGATGCCATGCCGGATAATGCCGAAGCCCTGACATCCGTGCAGCAGGCAACACTGACCTCCGGCGCGATCGGTTACCGGAAATTTAATGTTGTCGAAGGCTATAAAATCATGGGTATTATTGCTATGAATGATAATACTCATCCGCCATTCGGCGCCTCTGTCATGAATGACAAAAATGCGGAGATCGGCATTGTGGCCGATAACGGATCGGCTTATCTGACCGGGATACAACCGGGCCAGAAGCTGACTGTAGCCTGGAACGGACAGACACAATGTACTGTCCGGATCCCGGAAATAAAGGATGATAACGTTCAGTTTAATATGCTGCTGCCATGCCGGTAAATCCGGCGGCACCGGTATGTATTTTACAGAATTAACAGATGAATCCGTAAGGAACCTTAACATGAGAAAAGTGACCACCTTATTCTGCGCCGCACTGACCACCCTGGCCGCCATTCCGGTAACCGCGGGAGCCGCCATCGCACTCGACAGAACCCGTGTTATTTATAACGAAGGTGATAAAGCTGTGCCGCTGACGGTCACCAATGAGCACCTCAGCAAACCGTATCTGGCGCAGTCCTGGATTGAGAACAGCACCGGACAGAAAATCACATCACCGGTATTTGTCACTCCGCCGGTGCAGCGGATTGAGCCTGACCGCAAAAGCCAGATTAAAGTGCAGCTCTCTCCGGAAGCCGCCTCATTACCGGCTGACCGCGAATCGGTCTTTTATCTGAACGTCCGTGAAATTCCGCCGGCCGTTGAGAAAAGCAACGTGCTGCAAATTGCCCTGCAAACCAAGATCAAACTGTTCTACCGCCCGAAAGCGATTCAGGTTCAGGAGCGGATGGAAAAAATCGCCGGTGCGGATGGCATCCGTCTGTCACAGAATGGCGGGCAGTACACCATTGAAAACACCACGCCGTACCATCTTTCAGTCACTCGTCTGGATGCCACCGGCGGAAAAGAAGTGAAATTTGAGCCGGTGATGGTATCACCAAAAGCCTCCGCGTCCTTCAGTGCTCCGGCGCTGGGTAATGCGCCGGTTGTTTATTACGTCAATGACTACGGTGATACCAAACCACTGAAATTCAGCTGTGCCGGCAGCAGCTGTACCGTGCAGTCAGACAGTAAATAATTAACAGGAGGAACCGCCGATGACACTGACCATGCTTTTCCGTGCCGGCTGCGCGGCACTGTTGTGCCTGCCGCTGATGGTCTCCGGCGGTTCTTACACCTATATCGATGTGTATGTCCGTGGGGAGATATTTATCGCGCCCTGCAAAATTAATCAGGGCAATAATATCCTGATTGATTTCAAAGATGTCACCACCACCCGGATAGACAATGATAATTACCGTGAAAAACTGGATTACCGGATCGAGTGTCAGGATAACCGCGCCCGTGCCATGAAGCTGTATATTACCGGCACCCCTTCCTCCGTCGATTCGCGTTATCTTTCCACCAGCGTCAGTGACCTTGCGGTGAAATTCCTGGCGGATAACAAACTGATGCCGCTGAATGAAAAGATGACCATTCAGTATCCGGTACAACCCGAAATCATGGTGATTCTGGCAAAAAAACCGGCGGTAAAACTGCCTGCCGGTGAATTCAATGCCACGGCCACCATCCATATCGATTATGAATAAGGAATTGTGATGCGACATTTAATCACAGCTCTGATGCTGTCCTGTCTTGCTCTGCCGGTGTATGCCGGTACAGGAGTAGCACACAGTTCCGCCAATATCCGGATCACCGGAAGTCTTCAGCCGCCGCCGCCCTGTAAAGTGAATAACAACGAGGAAATCCTGGTCGATTTTCAGCGCATCCAGATAAAAATGCTGGAAAAGTCAGATATCCGCAAAGATGTGGATATCCCCTTTGTCTGTGAGCAGGACTCAGAGAATTTCAAATATTTCCTCACCGTTGACGGGCCGCGGGCACAGTTCAATAACAAACTGGTGAAAACCAACCAGAATAACGTGGGCTTTAATATTGAACTCGCCGGGGTGAAACTGGATTTGGGCAAAGCGCAGCTGGTGAGCAACCGCCATCTGACATTAACCATTGTGCTGACCAAAAACCCTAACGGGGACGTCACGCCCGGCTCCTTCAGCGGCACCGGCACTGTAACGATGGAGTATTTCTGATGAACCGCCCTGCTGCTTTCAGTCTGTTATTCAGCGCCGCACTGACATTCTCTGCCGTCTTTATTCCGGCGGGGCACGCCGCCGATAACCTGCGAGTGATCGGCGAGCTGTACAATGACCCCTGCACGCTGTTACCGGAAAATAAAGATCTGGTGGTGGATTTCAGTGATGTTTCACTGCCGGATTTGTATGAGGGGGTTGAGGTCCGCAAATCATTCTCCCTGATCCTGTCTGACTGCGATATCACGGATATGAACCGGTTTAAGATTAAATTCACCGGGACCCCGGATATGCCGTCCTATCTGGCGCTGGATCCGTCCAGTGACGCAGGCGGGTTTGCCATCGGCGTGCGGATAGATAATATTCCGCTGATCCCGCTGAATCAGTTTTCCAACACCATTACCATTGCCGGAAACGGTGAGAACAACATCCGTTTTACCGCTTTTTTGCAGGTTGATCCGAAAGCAAAAACCGGTAAAACCATTAAGTACGGCGCGTTTAATTCCACCGCGTTTCTGACTATCGACTATTTCTGAGGTCGGTATGACCAAGATCCTCCGTTATCTCACTGTGCTGACCACTCTCCTTTTATTTGTGCTGCCTGCACAGGCAACACTGTACAGCTATATTACCCGCTCTGAAGGTAAACCGGCAGATATCGATTATTACTACCGGATTACTGCCTGGACTCCGCTGCCGGCGGGCAGCGTGCATCCTTGTGTGAAAGTCGGTCTGACAAAAAAATGCTACGCCAATATTAATCACCGCCACACAAACGCAGACCGGGGTGGGGTATCCTCCCGTAATAACAGCGAATTTGAGGGGCGCTGCCGGAATATGAACCTGATGACACTGCCGGATGCCACAGCTGTTTATAACTATATTTATAATAACTGTTTCGGCGGACTGCCGTTTGAGGGGCAGACCAATCACAAAGGTGACGCTATCCGTAACGAATGTGTGACCCTCTTTTTAACCAGCAGCCCGACCGGTGGTAACGGTTATATGTATCCGGATTCTGTCTGTGGCGTAGCTCCCCCGCCGGGCGGAATTTGCAGTTTTACGGCTGACTATCCGAGCGCCATTCTCGATCATGGCCGGATACCGGATAATGAAATTAACGGCAATCAGGCCAGTCAGTATCTGAGAATGAAATGCAGCAAAGATGCCACTGTCCGGATCTACTCCGTGAGTGATACGGAATCCCGGCTGAGACTAAAAAACAATCTCTACAGCAGACTGACACTGAACGGCTATCCGCTGAACTCATCCGGCGGTGGTGTACCGGTTTATGTACGCGGGGATTATGAAGCAAACGCACTGCTGAAAAGCACACTGGAAACCACCGGGCCGGTGGAAGCCGGGCCTTTTATCGGTAATATATCCATTGTTATGACCATTGACTGATCGTCTTTACACGCCGGTATTCCCGTACCGGCGCTTTTCCTCCTGCCGCCCTTTTCGTGTAGAATAGCCGTACTTTTCACCACCACCGCAGGGCTTCCATGAAGAATGTCGATTATAAATCACTGAGATTGCTCGATCTTATTATCAAAGAACAGGGATTCGAGAAAGCCTCAGCGAAACTCTTTATTACACAATCGGCAGTTTCCCAGCGGGTAAAACAGCTGGAAAATCAGGTCGGTTCCCTGCTGCTGACACGCACCGTGCCGCCGAAACCGACCGAACTCGGGCAAAAGCTGCTGGGTCTGCTTTATCATGTTGATTTAATTGAGCATGATGCCTTTGATAATGAAAGCGGCAACCATGTGGTCACCATCCCTATCTCCATTAACGCCGACTCCCTCGCGACCTGGTTTTTATCCGCTATCAAGCCGATCCTGGATGACCGCGCCATTCGTCTGGATATTAAGGTGGATGATGAGAGCCGGACACTCGACTATCTGCTCAAAGGGGAAGCGGTCGGGGCAATCAGTATGCAGCCGCTGCCTGCTGTCGGCGGAACCTGTGATTATCTGGGGGCGATGGATTATATTTTTGTCTCGAGCCCGGCCTTTGCGGAAAAATATTTCAGCAAAGGAGTGACCAAAGAGACCCTGCTGCGGGCGCCGGTGGTGTCATTTAACCATTCGTCAGATATGCACCATATCTTTTTACAGGAGTATTTCCGTTTAACGCCGGGAAGCCTGAACAGCCATATAGTGCCGTCATCAGAGGCCTATATTCAGCTGGTACTGCAAAACTCCGCCTGCTGTATGATTGCGGAACATCAGATTAAACATGAGCTTGAATCCGGACGGATGATCAATCTGGTACCGGAACTGGTGCAGCAAAAACAGCTTTACTGGCATCGTTACCAGCCGGAATCCGGCACATTACAGCGGATTTCAGAGGCGATTATTAATAATGCCAAAGATTATCTGACCCAATCCCCGGTGACCGCCTGAGCGGCGGCCACCACAGGATCTGACGGGGTTACAGAGACTGCCCGGCTGAGCCGAACAGACGCATCCGTTCTTCCACCCGCTCCGCGACCGGCTGCAATCCTTTCATAATCACTTTGCGCGGATCGTTGATATCATGCGCGCCCTGCTGTTCAAACTGCTCTTTCACGGACAGGCACCACGCATACATATTTTCCGTATTAACGTTGATCTTCGCCGTACCGAGTGAAATGGCTTTCTTCATGTCCTCGTCTGAAATACCGGTTCCGCCGTGCAGTACCAGCGGTACTTTCACCAGCTGCGCGATATGCTGCATTTCCGCAAAACCGAGCTTCGCCTTGCCTTTATACAGCCCGTGAGTCGAGCCGAGCGCCGCCGCCAGGCAATCCACCCCGGTTTCTTCCACCAGCTTCTGACACTCTGCCGGGTCCGCATAAATGACGTGAGAATTCACAATACCGTCCTCGCTGCCCGCGATGGTGCCCAGCTCGGCTTCCACAGACACACCACGGCGGTGCGCGTAAGTCACCAGGCGTTTGGTGATTGCCAGGTTTTCGGCAAACGGCATCTGTGAACCGTCGAACATCACAGAACTGAAACCGGCTTTAATTGCCGCTTCACAGGCTTCATAAGACTGGCCGTGATCCAGATGCAGTGCCACCGGCACATCTATTTCCAGAAACTCCATCGCATTCACCACAATATCGTGAATACATTTCAGCCCGAGCATATGTTTTATGGTTCCGCCGGAGACACCTAAAATAACCGGGGAACGCAGTTGCTGTGCAACTTTTAATACCGTTCCGGTCCACTCCAGGTTATTAATATTAAACTGGCCGACGGCGTACTGGCGTGCAAATGCACGATTGAGCATATTCTCCATCGAAACTAACATCGGATTTCCCCTTGTTGGCGTATAACTGTAATTTAATCAAAAACCAGAATTAATCAAAATCAGAATTTAATCAAAATAGTGTTTCAGATTTCTTTCGTATTTATTCACCGCATTATGGACATCCGCCAAATCCGGCATTGATTCGCGCACCCCTTTTTTCTCAATTGAGATGGCTGCTGACAGACTGGCAAATAAAATAATATTCTCAATATGCCAGTTATAATGAACTCCGTACGTAAATGCGCCGTGGAATATATCACCGGCTCCTGTTGTATCAATCGCATTACAGATAAATGCCGGTGATATTGTCAGCATTCCGTTTTGCAGATACGCACAGCCTTTCTCACCCAGCGTAATAAATGCCTCACCCCGGGCCAGTTTATTCAGTTCCGTTAATGCCGTTTTTAACTGAATATCGGTGGTGAATTTATCAATCTCAATCAGATCACGGGCAAAGTTTTCACTGGCGACCAGATAATCGGTATATTTCGCCAGATTTAAATTGCTTTCCCGCAGTGACCCCGCGTCCATCACGACGCGGGCATCAGGCAGACGGGTCAGAATATATTCACTCAGCTCCGGTTCATGACCATCAATTAATACCGTGATGACTTCCCCTTTATCCTCCTGTGTCAGGCGGGTAATCAGCTCATCAATTTTCAGTTTCTCTTCAAATGTCATACGCGGCGGAGAGACCAGCTTGCGCGTAATAATTGTCCGGGAACCATTTAACTGATTAACTAATACAGATGCCAGCGGTGTGATCATTTCATCGTTAAAAATAACGTAATCGGTATTCACACCCACATCATGAAACTCATCAATAATTTTCTGACCGTAGATATCGTGGTTGAGGTGTCCGGTAAAATAAATATCCTCTCCCCACAATCCCAGTAACCATGCCGCATTGGCACAGGGTCCGCCGCCGCTTTCAATAAAATCACCGGAGAAATTTTTGGTATTCTCCTCCGGCCAGCGGTTAAGAAAGAAGAACTGGTCGAAGCAGGATAAACCGACAGAAATTACTGCCATAACAACTCCTTAAAACCTTTCGTCAGTATCATATTTACTTATGTGCGCGGTCTTTTTCCATTAATTCGTCATAGCTCAGGGTATCCCCCACCACTTTGACTGATTTAAAGGCAAACGGCGCCAGTAATGCCAGAACCAGAACAAAACAAATCAGGTAAATCGCAATCTGACCGAAGTGGGTAAAGGCTTCACCGATAACAATGCCCCACACCGCGAAGTCAAAGTCTGCAAAGGTACTGTTTTCAAAGCCCAGGTTGCCCAGCGCCGGTAACAGCATGGCCGGTAAGAATGCGAGGAAAATACCGCCGATAAAGGAGGCGATAATACAGCCCTTTTTGCCGCCCAGTTTGTCCGCAAATACACCGGATGTACCGCCGCAGAAGAAGTGCGGCACCATGCCCGGGATAATCAGCGCCATACCCAGACCACCCAGCATCAGCATGCCGACAAGGCCGCCGATAAAGGAGCTGATAAAACCGATTACCACCGCAGTCGGGCTGAAGGTAAAGAAGACAGCACAGTCAACCGCCGGAATCGAGTTCGGGATCAGTTTCTGGCTGATACCCTGGAACGCAGGTACCAGGTCACCCAGGATTAAACGCACACCGCTGTAGACAATCGCCACACCCACCGCGAACTGCAGACCGGTCAGGATGGAGAAGATCACCATATTCTGCTCAGTGATGGTGCTGATATAAGCGGAACCGGCAACGATGCTGCACACCAGATAAATCACGACCATCACAATACCGGTTGTTACTGTGGTATCGCGCAGGAAGCCCCATTTTTCGGAGATCTCAGTATCCGCAAATGAGTTTTCTGCTTTACCGACTTTCGCCGCAATCCAGGCAGACAGGTAATAACCGAGGGAACCAAAGTGCCCCATGGCAATACCGCCGTCTTCAGTAACGCGCTTGGTATAACGCTGTCCGATTGCCGGTGAAATAGCTGACCAGGCACCCAGCAGGAAACCGCCGATAATAACCATTTCCCAGCCTTTGAAATTCGCGGCCTGTAATACTGCCGAGAATAAACAGGCTAAAAAGAAAGAGTGGTGGCCGGTTAAAAAGATATATTTATATTTGGTGAAACGGGCAATCGCCAGGTTGAAAATAAAGCCGAGTAATAAAATACTCATTGTCTCCACACCCAGTAATTTCTGGGCAACAGAAACAATCGCTTCGTTATTCGGAATAACCCCCCGGATATTAAAACCGGCTTCAATAATACCACCAAGCGGATTCAGGTTTGCCACGATAACACCGGCACCTGCACTCAGCATTAAATAACCGAGGATCGGTTTTAATGTCCCGGTTAATAATTTATTGACCGGTGACCGTAATGCCAGTAACCCCACCAGGGAGATAATCCCCATAAGAAAGGCAGGCTGACTGAATATCTCAGTCAGGAATGAGAGAATATAAGCCATAATTTAATTCCTGTAAAAAGAATGAACTATCAGGATTGACTCAGTTTCAGTAAAGCGTCTTTAATATCTTCCGCAATTTTGGCTTTATGCACATAACTGCGGATCACGGCAACTTCACACTGCGGCGGAAATTGTGATGCCAGCTCTTTAATCGTGACATACAGATCCGCTTTCTCACCCACGGCATTCGCAAAATCCACTGAAGCCACATCGGCTTTTATGCCCATCTCCTCACAAATTTTCTTCACGTTATTGGCGGCCATTAATGAGCTGCCGATACCATTGCCGCACACTGTTCTTATTTTAATCATGCTGTCCTCTCTATCGACGTCCGGATAAACTGTAAAATCTGTTCTTTGTTATTCTCTTTTACAAACTCAGTAATATTATTTTCAATCAGATCAGCCACGGTCTGAATCAGATGAATATGGGTATCTGAATCTGTCGCGCTGATAGCAATAATGACATTGACCGGATCAAACTCCTCATGATGAAATACCAGCGGTATGCCGGTCACCACCACGGAGAACGCGGTTTTTAATGCCCCTTTTTCCGGTCTCGCATGGGGCATCGCCACCCCGGTATCCAGCACAATCACCGGGCCGAACTCATGATATACGCGGATCATTTCCTCAATATAATCAGGGGTACATGCGCCTGATTTTTGCAGCAACTCACCGGCATAGCGGATGCCCTCTTCCGGAGATGCAAAATTCTGATTCAGGGATAACAGCCCGCTCTCAAAATGAATATCCAAAACCGAACTCCTGATGTGATTTTTTCTTATTTTAAAGATGGCTTATTTACGCCTAAATAAATAGCGACGAAGATCACATTCCGGTTTTAAGAATGTGAAGCCGATCTCGTTTGCCTGAAATAACGCTTTATCGTGTAAAGCAAAAAATAATCCAGTTAATTCATATAATTACTTTTTACTGATAATTTCGCTGTTTTTATTTTCCGGGCTGAATATGTGGCCTGAGTCATATTTTCACTGGTGAAAATAAGATGTTCATCACATTTTTGAGGGTGTTGAGTCGTCACTTTGCGGGGCGGATCAAATTGAGGGGCAAAATTGATTTATTTTTAACCGGTGATAAAAAAAGAAGCCCGGCAACACTGTTTTCTGTGCCGGGCTTTTGTGCTGTTTTTGCTGATAAACGGATAATTACTGCATCGTCACCCAGAACGTCCCGGCACCGCTGATCGCCGTAAACCGCTGATGGAATGACACCATTTCCGCCTGCGGATTCAGGTCACTGAATGCCTGCGGATGGAAAAATGCAGCCAGTGCTTCGGCGGCAAAAATATTCAGCGGGCTGTTGTAGAAATTATGGTAAACCGCCATCACGTGCTGTGATTTCACCGCCTCCAGTGAGGCTAATCCCTGGCGGTTCATCAGCGCATTCATCACTTTTTGCGCCGGTTCTGCCGGTGCGCCGTACCCGAGCGTGACCGCCTCTGAACGGCGGTTATACTGTTTCCAGTCCGCACCGGTCAGCACATAGAACTGCGGGTTGAGATGCAGAATATTTTCAATGCTGCTTTCCGCGCCGTTTGCCGGCATCGTGTCGCGCACCAGGTTATCACCACCCGCAATCTCCGCCAGTTCGCCGAATCCGGTACGTCCGTATAAACGGCAGCAGTCATTGCCGAATAACCCGGCATTGCTTTCAATCAGCACGGACGGTTTTTGCTCCGGCAGACGCTGACGCAGTGCGGCCAGTTTAAGCCGGTAGTATTCCGAGAACTCCGCGGCGCGCCCTTCGGTTTCAAACAGTGTGCCGATAAGCTGAATACTTTTCGGGGTGTTTTCTGTCATGTCACTGCGGAAATCGATAAAAATCACCGGAATACCCGCCGCTTCCAGTTGCGGCAGCAGGTTCGTACTTTTCATCAGCCCGTAGGAGGATTTGTGCATCAGTACCGCATCCGGCGACAGTGCCAACAGGTTTTCCGTTGTAAAAGTACCGTCTTTGCTTTTCGGCAGAACCGGTAACCGCGCCAGTTCCGGCGCGGCCTCCAGATATGCTGCTTCCAGATCCGGCGCATAATGCGCCAGGGTATCACTCCATCCGCTGAGAGAGGAAAAATGGGTTTTCCCCGCCGCAATATCCACCGCCAGAATGTCACGGGCATCCGCAAGAAACAGCCGCTTGACCGGCGTATTCACCGCTACGGACCGTCCCTGTAAATCGGTGACAATTTGCGTCTGAGCACGGGCTCCCATGCTCAGCAGCAGCGTCATCATTACTATGAATATACGCATAAAACGGGTCTCAGAATGTCACCAGGTAATTCAGTGCAAATGTGCGGCCGCGACCTTTATAGCTGTATAAGTCCGGTGCGCCGTACGCCGGGCTGTACAGGATAGGTGCGCGCTGTCCCCACACGGTGGTGTAATCTTTATCCAGCAGATTTTCGACCGCAAAGCTGACTTTACCGACCGGTAACTGATAGCTGCCGAGGAAATCGACGGTGTTATATCCGTCCAGTTTCTCCCCGTCCGCATCGGTCAGGCTGAAGGATTGCTGGCTTTGCAGACGCAGTGTCCAGTCTGACGGCTCCCAGGCCACATACGCGGTGACTTTTGACGGACTGGCAAACTTCACGCTCCATTTTTCCCACTGATCGCCCGCTTTGGTCTCGGATTTGATCAGGTTGAAATTAGTCCCGACACGCCAGTCAGTATCTGCGATCGCGTAATCCGCCGCCCCTTCCACACCGTAGATCCGGCGTTTGTCATCTTTCAGGAAGATAGTCATATCTTTCTTATTGATGTCGTAGCTGCTGTCAGACAGTGAATAGTACGCCGCCAGCTGGGTTTGCAGGCTGTCCCCGGTGTAACGCCAGCCCAGTTCGAAGGAGTTGACTTTGATACCTTTGACCCGCGTATCATTGATGTTCACACTGTTGAGCAGCGGATAATGACCACTGACCGGCGAACCGTAAGTGCCGGTACCGTAGAATTTGGCGATATCCGGGATTTCAAAGCCCTGGGAGAAATTAAACCAAGTCTGTTGTGTATCGCTCAGGTTGAGCAGCACCCCGGCATTAAATAACAGGTTGTTGTAATCCGTTTCCCCGCCCGGTACCGCATCCGCTGAAGTGGCTTTACCTTCCGCAATCAGCTGTTGCTGCTGATAACCGACAAAATCATCCACTTTGTTTTTCGTGTACTGATAACGCATACCGCCGCTCAGGGTCACCAGCGGGTTGATGTCATAACTGCTTTGCAGAAACGCCGCCATCGTGGTGGTGGTATAGCCCGGATAACGCCCGGTATTGTAGGCGGAATCCAGTGTCAGTCCGTTGCTTTCCTTCGCTTTCTGCAGATTAAAGAACTTCTGGTTGGCACTGAATTTTTCATGCTCGGCATCCGCGCCGTACGTCAGTGTCAGGTTATCCAGTGGTTTACTGTTAAAGGTGACTTTACCACCGTAGAAATCAGTTTTCTGCTCTGATGCACTGATGCTGCTGACCACATAATCCGGCTTTTTACCGCCCAGCGCCGGGAACGGATAGAAGGTCTGGGTTTCGTCACGGTAATACGCCTGCGCCACCAGATCCTGTCCCAGCAGGTCACTGTTGCTGTACTGCAGGTTCACCATATGGCGTTTGGTGCCCGGGATCCGGTCAGAATCCAGTTTGTCGCTGTTATGCGCAGTGCCTTTTCCCAGTACCGCCGCAAAATCTTTGCCCAGATCGATCCCGTGTTTGCCGTCAGATTCACTGTTGTAATACTGCGCCATCAGTTCCAGTGACTGGTGGTCATCAATCGTCAGAGTTCCGAAGCCCATCACATCCAGGCGGTCAGAATACTGAAGCCCGGTCTGGGTGTTATCGATCAGGATTTCGCGGCCTTTGCCGTCATACCAGCCGCCGTAACGCTGATAAGCCACAGATAAGCGCCCGTAAGCCTGATCATTACCACCGCTGACTGCGGCAGCCACGTTTTCATCATGATCCGAACCGTTGCGGAACCCGCTTTTGCCGCCGATCTGAACCTCAACCTGTTTTTCTTCCTGACCTTTTTTGGTCACGATATTAATCAGACCACCGCTGCTGCCGCCACCGTACAGGGAGGTCGCACCGGAAATAACTTCAATATGATTGATATTGAACGGATCAATCGAATCCAGCTGACGGCTGTCACTGCGTGATGAATTCAGGCGCACACCGTCCACCATCACAATCATAGAGCGCCCGCGCATATTCATGCCGTAGTTTGTCCGCCCCTGGCCGCTGACACTCATCCCCGGGATCAGCTGCGCCAGGATATCTTTCAGCTCTTTTCCGCCTTCCGCCTGCTGCGCGATATCCGCATTATCAATGACCCAGGTGGTCTGGGCCATTTCAGAAACTGTCCGGTAGCTGCGCGAAGCAGAGACCACAATCGGTTCGCCGGAATCGGCAGAAGTTGCCGCCAGGACATCCGGTGTGATTAACAGGGTCAGGCAGGGTGTCAGAAGACAGAGAGAGCGGATGCGCATTGGTATCTTTCCTGTGGAGATCAAAAAAGTTCATTATCAGGCTGCTGATAATATTGACTGAGAATGATTATCACAAGAAGAAATATTCCCCGCTTGCTTTTTATATTTGATTTTCAGGGGGTGACTATTCACTGTGGTATAATCGGAACCGGATACTTCCCTCTTAACTCACTGATTTTCAGATAAGGAATCCCATGCGACCTGCGGACTATCTGCGGCTTACCCTGCTGGCGGCCATCTGGGGTGCCAGCTTTCTTTTTATGCGGGTGGCCTCCCCGCAGTTCGGCGCGGTTAACACGGCCTTTCTGCGTGTCTTTTTCGGCTGTGCCGGACTTCTGGTGATCCTCCTTATCATGCGCCGCACCTTCCGGTTTGACGGAAAATTAAAACCGGCATTATTACTGGGCGTGATTAACTCCGGCATTCCCTTTTTTATGTACTGTCTGGCCGCGCAGTGGCTGCCGGCCGGTTACTCCGCCATTCTCAACGCCACCACGCCGCTGATGGGGGCGCTGATCGGCTTTGCTTTCTTTGCCGAAACCCTGACCGCCCGCAAATGGCTGGGGGTGATGATGGGACTGGCCGGGATTGTGGTGATCACCACGGTCGGGGAAAGTCAGTCTTCCGCCCATTTATTATGGGGCGTGGCCGCCTGTCTGCTTGCCACCGCCTGTTACGGGCTGGCGGGATTCCTGACGCGGCGCTGGATCAGTGAAAAAGGCGGTCTGGATGCCCGTCTGGTTGCGTTCGGCAGCCAGCTCGGTGCCACGCTGTTCCTGCTGCCGTTTTTCGGTTTCAGTGTCACGACCGGCCCGGCGGTTAACTGGGCACAGCCGATGGTCTGGGGCAGTGTGATTGCGGTGGGGCTGCTCTGTACGGCAGTGGCGTATATTCTCTATTTCCGCCTGATTGCGGATATCGGCCCGATGCGCTCACTGACAGTGACCTTTCTGATCCCGCCGTTCGGTATTTTGTGGGGTTATCTTGTGCTTGATGAGACACTCAGCCCGAATTTCTTCCTCGGTGCGCTGATTGTCTGTGTGGCAGTCTGGCTGCTGGTCAGCCGGGGCAAACAGCCCGCAGCGGTAAAATAATTCACCGGGCGGCATCCGCCCGGATGCCGCCGTTTTGCCGGGATAACTTACACCGGCTCTGCCAGTCTCAGTATCACCGTATCCAGCAGTACCTGTGCGCCGCGTATCAGATCAGCATCTTCGGTATATTCAGCCGGGTTATGGCTGATTCCGTTCTTACTCGGCACAAAAATCATCGCTGCCGGCGCTATCCGCGCAATCATCTGCGCATCATGTCCGGCACCAGACGGCATACGACGGTATGCACTCCCGGCGGCTCTGGCCGCATTCTCCACACAGCTGACCAGGGTTTTATCAAACACCACCGGCTGAAAACGCGCCAACTGACGGGCTGAGACCGTAACCCCTTCCTGCTCTGATAACACCGCCAGATAATCGCGGATCTGCCCTTCCGCCCATTGCAGGCGCTCTTCGTCCGGGTCCCGCATATCAATGGTGAACGTTGCCGAGCCCGGGATCACGTTAACCGCATTCGGCTCAAAAGCAATCGTCCCCACCGTGGTTAATGTGGCCCCGTTTTTCTGAGAAATGCCTTCGCGCAGAAAGGTGATCAGCTTCGCTGCCGCATATCCGGCATCATGACGCAGCCGTGTCGGCGTGGTTCCGGCATGGTTTGCCGTGCCGGTGATGGTGATTTTCTGCCACGAGATACCCTGTAAGCTCTCCACCACCCCGATCTGTAATCCTTCCGCCTCCAGCACCGGTCCCTGCTCAATATGCAGTTCCAGATACTCGTGCGGCACAATGCTGCCCGGCACCATACTGCCCGCATAACCGGCGCGTTCCAGCTCATCACGCAGCACTGCACCGTCAGTGGCCACCGCATTCAGAGCATCTTCCAGCGGATAACCGCCCGCATACACCAGCGAGCCCATCATATCCGGATGAAAACGCACACCTTCTTCGTTAGTGAATGCCGCCACCGTGATCGGACGGGACGGCAGCACACCGGCTTCCCGGAAGGCCCGGACTACCGCCAGGCCGCTGAGCACGCCGTAGCAGCCATCCAGTGCCCCGGCGTTAATCACCGTATCGATATGTGACCCTATCATCAGCGGCGCGGTATCGCTGTTTCCGGAAACTGACGGCAGTGTGCCGAAAATGTTTCCGATCTGATCAATACGGATCACCAGATCCAGCGCTTTCATCCAGCTGACCACCAGGTCACGCCCCTGCTTTTCCGCATCGGTCAGCGCTGTCCGCGTCCGCCCGCCTTTTACCGGATCCGCCCCGGCATTTCCCAGTTCCTGCAAATGATTCAGTAAGGTCTTTCCGTCTATCTTCAGCCCACCGGATTTGTGATTCATGATCACCTCATTATTGTTATTGAATTACCAGTCCCGCGTTGCGATAAGCTCCTCCGGGTCCGCATCCTCAAAGCCGTATGCACGGGCAATCAGGTAAAAGGATTCGCCGATAGAATCCCGGGCAACGGTTTCAATCTCACTGCCTGCTTCATCAAACGCATCCTGCAAATCATTAAATTCCTCTGTCGCCTGCTGTGTCAGCACATACAGCGCCGCCAGGTCGTCCGGCGGATTGTTTTCCAGCACCTCACACAGACGCAGAAGAATCTCCTCTCCCTGCTTCACCAGATGGTCCGGGAAATAGCTGTCATCATACATATCGCCTAATAAACGGAGCTTCAGAACATCCGGATTGGTTACAGGCATTTTCATTCCCCCTGAAATAGTTACGCTAAGAACAAATTAATACAGAGAGACAACATATACCAGTTTCCGCGCCCGCCGGACATACCTGTTTTTCCGGCCTTCCTGTTTCCCGGAGCCCCGGGCAGTGATATAGTGCCGGGATAAAACCGGCGCACTGCCCGGCGGCTGTTTCCCGAACCGGAGATGATTTTGAAAAAACACCCAGAGGACGCCCCTTTCCGGCAGTCACCCGAGGATAATTGCAGATTCACTTTTATCGATCTTTTTGCCGGCATCGGCGGGATCCGCCTGCCCTTTCAGCAACAGGGCGGTCGTTGTGTGTTTACCTCTGAGTGGGATAAATTCGCCCAGCGCACCTATTTTGCCAATTTCGGTGAGATGCCTGACGGCGACATCACCAGGATCGCGGCAAAAGATATTCCGGATCACGATATTCTTCTCGGCGGTTTTCCGTGCCAGGCATTTTCACAGGCGGGTGCGCGTCAGGGGTTTAACGACACCCGCGGTACCATGTTCTTTGAAGTCCAGCGCATCATGACAGAGAAACGGCCGAAGGCGTTTCTGCTGGAGAACGTCAAACAGCTGCGTGGCCACGACGGCGGCCGGACATTACAGACTATCCTCGATATTCTGCGCGGACAGTATGAACAGACTGTGCCGGATAATATTCCGCTGAGTGAAGAGACCCGCAGCGCGTTGTCGCAAAAACTGAACTATTGGGTTGATTTCCGTGTGCTGCGTGCCGCCGATTTTGGTATTCCGCAGAACCGCGAACGTATTTTTATTATCGGTTTTGATCGCGACCAGTTTCCGGATGCGGACTTTGACACCTTATTTTCCTGGCCGGAACCGACTCATCAGCCCACCTGTCTCGGTGATATTCTCCAGAGCAAAAAAGCACTGGCGGAAGATGCGGCGCGCTATAAAAAAGATCGTTTTACCATCTCCGATAAATTATGGGCCGGCCATCAGAAACGCAAAAGAGAACATAAAGCTAGAGGTAACGGCTTCGGATATTGTCTGTTTAATAAAAACAGTGAATATACCAATACCCTGAGCGCCCGCTATTACAAAGACGGTTCTGAGATCCTGATTGACCAGTCACGGGACGGTAAAAACCCGCGCAAACTCACCCCGCGTGAATGTGCGAACCTCCAGGGATTTCCGGCAAATTATATTACCGATGCCGTTTCCCAGGGGCAGATTTATAAACAGTTCGGCAATTCTGTCTGTATGACTGTTGTCGAAGCCATAGCTGAACAACTCACAGCGGCATTAGCGCGGGCTGGTGCATTACCGCCGGTCAAATAATCTTCCGGCGGTACGGCGCATATTTTCCCGGCGAAATAGGGTAATCTGGGCTTATTCCTGAAATCAGCGGCTGAAAATCCGATGGATGTACATGACAAAGAAACCCGTTCCCGGAATATGCGCGCCATCCGCAACCGGGATACCAGGCCGGAGCATCATGTCAGAAAGCTGTTGCATCATAACGGCTTCCGTTTCCGGTTATATCCGGCAGATTTGCCCGGCAAACCCGATATATGGATGGCAAAATGGCGGACGGCTATCTTTATTCACGGCTGTTTCTGGCACATGCACGATTGTGACAAATTCCGGCTTCCCGCCACACGGACCGCATTCTGGCAAAAAAAATTATCAGAGAATAAAATCCGCGATGAAAAATATATCGCAGAACTGCACCGCATGGGGTTACGCACATTAATCATCTGGGAATGTGCCCTGACCGGGAAAACAAAATTATCTGACCCGATGCTGCTGACATTAATAAAAACCTGGCTGATAAGCAGTGCTGTTTCAGGCAGTATTACGGACTCCGGATTAACTATCACGCCAGGCTGATACCTTATGACACGCACCCAGCGCTTACTCACCTTATTACAGATCCTGAAAGAGAACCGTTATCCGGTCACGGCGGATTCCCTCGCCTCGCAATTACAAATCAGTGTGCGTTCCGTTTACCGGGATATTGAAACCCTGCGCTGCCAGGGTGCTGAAATTACCGGTGAAGCCGGTCTCGGTTATCAGATGAAATCCGGATTACTACTGCCGCCGATGATATTTGATGTCAATGAACTGGAAGCCTTAATTCTCGGGTTACGCTGGGTACAGAGTAATGCGGATGATGAGCTGAAAGCCTCCGCTGCCCGCGCGGCAAATAAAATCAACGCTGTGGTGGAACATGAATCCCGCGCCGTATTCAGTGACAGCACATTATTTGTGCCCGCCTCACAGCTGACACAGGTCGATAATATCATTGCCGGGGAATTGCGCCGCAGTCTGCGGGAAGAGCTGAAAATCAAACTGTGTTATCAGGATAAAGAGGCCCAGACCAGCAACCGGATTATCTGGCCGATTGCCATCGGTTATATGAAAGAGGTGCAGGTGCTGGCCGCCTGGTGTGAATTACGTCAGAGCTACCGGCACTTCCGGCTCGACAGAATTCAATCCTGTAAAATATTAACCGATAAACTGCCGTACCCGAAAAAATACCTGCTCGACCGCTGGCGTAAAAAAGTCCTCTGCATCCCTCCTGACAGATTCTGACACTCCCCTCACCTATGATGGTGCCTCAACACACTAAACAGGAGAGCATCATGAGCGGACTGACACTTTATACCAATGCAATGTCACGCGGGAATACCGTTGATTTATTTCTGAAAATTCTGGATGTACCGTATCAGCGCGTGGAACTGGATTATGGTGCGGATATGCATACCCCGGAATATCTGGCTATCAACCCGATGGGTAAAGTGCCGGCATTAACCGACGGCGACCGTGTTATCACTGAAACAGCCGCCATCTGCATGTATCTTGCCGATAAATTCATTGAAAAAGGCTTTGCACTGGCGGTTGATGCTCCGGAACGCGGCACCTATTACCGCTGGTTCCTGTTCACCGCCGGTCCGGTTGAAGCCGCTTTCACCGCCAAAGAAATGGGTCTGGTTCTGACAGAAGAAGAACAGAAAATGTCAGGGTTCGGCTCCTTTGACCGCGTAATGGCCTGCCTGGAAACCGGACTGGCTGATGCGGCACCGTATTTATGCGGTAACACCATGACCGCTGTTGATGTTTACATCGGCTATTTCCTGATGTTCCTGGCCAAACATGACTTAATTGCCATCTCTCCGGTCATGAAAGCGTATTTAGACAGCCTGACGTTAAACCCGGCATTTGCCGCGGCCTTCTCCGGAGAATAACAGCAACCCTCCCTGCCATAAGGCGGATGCAAAAATACAGCATCCGCCATTTCTGCACTTTCTTTTACCGTTTATCCGCAGTACAGTTTCCTCATTAATATCTTTACGGTAACTCACCCCGCAGAGGAAATAATGATAATGAGCATCCTGAAAATAATCGCATTCCCGGTTCTGCTTTTTATTTCGGTTTCCGGTTTTGCACAAACGGTTACCGCCTGGGGGGATACATTATCTGACGCAGAAGCCAAAATAGCCCATCAGGCAGAAAAAGCCGGTAGCGGATATCAGATAACCAGCGCCAGAGTCGGCTGGGTTACTTATGTTACAGCCACACTGACACCATTACCGGAAAATACACGCAATATTTCACCTGACGAAAACCAAACTCAGAATAATGCGTTACCACAAACGGAGAATACCCGTAACCACTGGCTGACAGAAAAATAAATATACCGGTAAATATCCTTTCAGGATGTAACTGTGACAGATGCGCTGCATCCCCGTTAAATAAATAAAAATAGCAGTAAAGATAAAAAACTGTTAAACAGATGCATTGTAATACTTACTGCCATCACATTACCACTTCATTATCCCCTTCAAAAACACGCATTTTAAACCACTCCAAAAACACAATAAAACCCGCATTTTATTGTTATTAATCTGCCGGTAAAAACAATATTCCCCCGGGGAAAAAACACAGCGATAAATACGGATTTCAGGCCCTGAAAAGCATAAGAAACCGGATTCCGCTCCGCCACAGTAAGGAATGTTGCTGATTGCTATATAAAAAGCCAATAACGCCGGGAAAAACACGTCATACGGTAAACATCAGACAAATGATCTGCCAAATCTGAAAAGAAAAGTGTAAGTATTTGTGTGAAAAGTATCACACTTTTACGAGCGCGATCCGGAAAACCCGAACCATGATTTTCCCTTCTTTTCATTTCAGTCAAAATGACGGGGTACAATATAACGAATTGAATAAGATACAAAAAATAGAAAACAATAAACGCAATACAAGGATTTTTACTTACTCAGCCAATATGTAAAAGATCGCTAAAACCGATCAATAATCAATTGATGATAGTTTTTACCTATCATAAGTGAAATATCGATCGTTAATAACAATTTTTTATGTTTTCACATGTCTTGTATATTTCATTACCAGATGGTAATTATTTATACGCAGCAGACGGGTAACTGCAATTAATATTATTACATCCGAATTTGTAATAATTTATTACAGGATATTACGATTTTTGTTTTCGCGTTAATTAATATTTCTCCCTGCTTAATCAGCACCGCTGTCATATAAGTAAACACATCACACCTGAATCCTGTTACGGCCCGGGGAGTGGAATCTATTATGAAAAATAATCAGATATTACTGCATGATGTAGGCGCGCTGATCCGAAAGTTACGTAAAGAAAAAAGAATGAGCGGCGTTGATCTTGGCGCAGAACTGGGAATCAGTCAGCAACAGATTTCCCGCTATGAAAATGCCACGAGTGAAATATCGGTATCAACACTCATTAATATACTTGCTGTATTTAATATAACACCCGCTGAATTTTTTACCCGTATCTCTGATACGAAGCATGACTTTTTCAGCAAATACACCACCGGGAACTGGTAAATACCAGCCAATTAGTCCGTTAATTATTGTTGTTATGCATCAGGAAGATACATCCTGTTTCCTGCCTCACATCAATAATAATGATAATAAAAATATCTTATTTACATAATTTTTATGTTTTTTTGGAAAATAAAAATTATGAAAAGGAATGTTATGAATATTAATCTGTTTATCAGGGGATATCAGCGATCCCCTCATTCTGGCTATACCGCCCTCTCACTGCGGGGCTGGTTAGCGGCTGCCGGGCTTCTCAGCCTGAGTACTGCGGTCTGTTTACAGACAGCACAGGCTGCGGATATCGGCAGCCAGAGCGGCACAAATATTACGGTTAATGATGGTGACCGGATCACCGGTGACACCGGGGATGGATCCGGAAACCGCTATGGTGTCCTGAACTCCTATAACAACGGTGCCGGAACCATCAATCTCGGCAATAACGTGACTGTGAATGTGACAGATACGGACAAATACGCCAAAGGCGTGGTTATTCAGGGAAATAACAGTGTATTAAACGCCAATGGCTTATCCGTGAACGTAACCGGTAAAAGTGCTATCGGTGTTGACCTGTCCGGTAAAAAAGCAGAGGCCAATCTGGGAACCGGCAGCAGTGTCAAAGTGGAAGGAACCGGTAACGGCATGGCAAGCGGTGTCGTGGTCAGCAACGCCTCCACCCTGACCGCTGACCGTCTCTCTATTGAAACCAAAGGTAACAGCGGTACAGGCCTGTCTATCGCAGACTACGGCAGTAAGGTCAATCTGGGCAGCGGCAGTACGATTAAAACCAACGGTACCGGAAGCTATGGTATCCGTATCGACGGCCTGAACGGCACCGCATCCAATGGCCCCGCCTATTTTACTGCCACTAATCTGACTATCGATGCACAGGGTTCAAGTGCATACGGCATGAATATCCAGAGAAACTCCATTGTTGATCTGGGTACTGACAGCAAAATTATGACCAACGGCGATAACGCCCACGGTATCTGGAGCTTTGGTGACATCAAAGCAGATGCCCTGACAATTATCGCCCGCGGAAGCAATGCCAACGCGCTGGAAGTTCGCGGCGGAACCGCCAATATCGGTGCCGGCAGCCATATGTATTCTGAACTGGGCGGTGGTCTGGTCACCAACGGCTCAGGTACGACCATCAACTTTACCGGTACGGCGGATAACCGTAATACTATTTTCTCCGGTGGTTCTTACGGTGCGTCTGCTCAGTTTTCCGGTGCTAAAATCAACCTGGCAAACACCGATATTACGATTGACCGCAACGGAAGCCTGGGTCTGGGACTGTGGGCGCTGGGCGGCGGTGTCATGACCGGTGATAATATCTCGGTAACAGGAGCCGCAGGCACCCGTGGTGTCTATGCCATGACCAACAGCCAGATTGATCTGACCGGCGACCTGACCATTAATATGGCAACCGCAGATCAGATAGCCATTGCCACCCAGCACAATGACGGCTATGCCGCCAGCCGGATTAATGCAACGGGCAAAATGCTGATCAACGGCGGTATTCAGTCACGGGGCGGCCTGATCAATGTGGATATGGCTTCCGGCTCACAGTGGACCGGGAACGCTTACAGCGATAACGTCAACGGCGGCCTGCTGAATGTCACCATGGACAACAGCCGCTGGAATGTCACGGATGATTCCAACCTCGATAATCTGGTACTGAATAATACCACCGTCGATTTATCGCACAGATTGTCCGACACCGGTTACTCAACGCTGAGTATCGCCAACCTCAGCGGCAACGGCGCATTCACGCTGCGGACTGATATTGTCGGTGACGGTGATGGTGTCAACAACGCCGGTGACAAACTGGTGGTAACCGGGACCAGCGCCGGTGATTATTCATTAACTGTATTAAACCGCGGCAGCCTGGCCACAACCGGGAATGAAATTCTGACCGTTGTGGAAACCGCAGACGGCGCAGCCAGCTTTACTTCAACGTCTGAAGTCGAGTTAGGCGGTTATCTGTATGATGTGCGCAAGAACGGCAATAACTGGGAACTGTACTCATCAGGTGCCTACGTTCCGCCGCCGGTAGTCCCGGATCCTGATCCGGAACCAGAGCCGGAACCGGAAAAACCAAAACCACCGATCACCACCACGGCGGATGCAGGCGGTAATTTCCTGAACGTGGGTTATCTGATTAACTACGCAGAGACCCAGACACTGATGCAGCGCATGGGTGATCTGCGTCAGAACGGCGGGGATAATAATGCATGGCTGAGAGGCTTCGGCGGTAAATTCAACTCCTTTGCCGGCGGCAAAATGAGCGGATTTGACATGACCTACGGCGGTACACAGCTGGGCTTTGATAAACGTATCTCACCGGACACACCGCTGTATATCGGTACCTTTGCGGGCTTAACCCAGGGCTCACCGGACTATCGCGGCGGGGACGGCACTGTCCGCTCATACCATCTGGGGCTTTACACCACCTATATGGCGGACAACGGTTTCTATGTTGACGGTATTGCCAAGGTCTCCCGCCTGAAAAACAAATTCAGCGTATCGGACAGCCAGAACAATAATGTCAGCGGCGACGGCAGCTCAACGGGTGTCAGTTTATCAGCGGAAGCAGGCCGGAAGTTCAGCCTGAGCCGGGCCGGTAATGGATTCTATATCGAACCTCAGGCGCAACTGACCTACAGCCATCAGGATTCAACCGGTATTCACGCCAGCAACGGCCTGAAAATCGACCTCGGCAGCTATGATTCCACCATCGGACGCGCCGGTACACTGATCGGCTATGAAACCACCACCGGTGACAGCCAGATCAACGTTTACCTGAAAACCGGTTTTGTCAGAGAGTTTCAGGGCAACACCGACTATAAACTGAACGGCTCCCGCGAAGCACACAGCTTCAAAGGAAACTGGTGGAACAACGGACTGGGCATCAGCGCCAACATCAGCAAAAAACATACCCTGTATGCAGAGGCTGACAGCTCAACCGGCAACCGGTTTGATCAGTACCAGATCAACGGCGGATACCGTTTCAGCTTTTAATCTGTGAGATGCTGTAAGTAAAAAGACGAAGAGGGATCTTCGTCTTTTTTGTTTTCAGGAAAGTCTGGTTTACAGCAGATATCAATGCGGTAAATATAATCAATATTCTATTGAAATTATTATAATTTTTGTAACAGTGAACACGCTGAATATATTGAAAATTTTCAATTTTTGAGTATGTTAAGGATGACAACGGGATAATAATCATCAGGGATGAAACGATATTGGTCGATGCTATTTTTTCTGTCTATAAATACATTGATATCACAGTGATTTTTATCGCCTCCCTGCTCATCCTCTGGCTTTCATCCATCTCATCTGACCGGCTTTTACGTATTATATTGTTTCTGTTATCACTCCTGTTAATCACACCCTATATTTTTATGGCTGCTTATGTGGCGCTTATACTTTCGGTGAGTTTGATGTTTGTGTGAGTATGAGTATAACCGGACAAAAACATCAGTCTTTTCCTCCTATTAACGTGACACTCTCCATTGAAATTCACCGGTTTTACGAGCATGATCGCAGTTATATAAATATGTTACCCGGTTCATTCTTATTATGATATCTCCCGAAACACTGCAATCCGCCATCGCCAGCATTTCAGTGTGGCGCCAGGGTGACGTATGCGCACCCCATAAGCCATTGCTGTTGCTGTATGTGCTTTCGCAGTATAAGGCGGGGCATCCGCGCCTGTTCAATTATGGCCGAGAAATCCACGAACCACTGACCCGCCTGCTGAGAGAGTTTGGACCCAAGCGACGCACTGATTACCCTAATATGCCTTTCTGGCGTCTCAGAAGTGACGGTTTCTGGGAAATTACTGATGCAGAAGGTTGTAAACACCGCCGGGGTAACACGCAGCCGACAAAGAAAGAGTTGATTGATAATCACGTATCAGGCGGTTTTGATGAAGCCGCTTACCGGCAATTACGTGAACACCCGGAATTAATTGATAAACTGGCCCAGCAAATTCTGACAAACCGTTTTCCGGAAAGTATTCAGCGGATCCTTGCCAACCAACTTGGCCTGGATTTTGTTGACCGGACAAAAAACCGCGACCCGCATTTCAGAGACATCATACTGCGCGCCTATCACTCCCGCTGCGCTTTCTGCGGCTATGACCTCCGCCTGGATGGTGCGCTGGTGGGTATTGAAGCCGCGCATATCCATTGGAAAGCCTACGGCGGCCCGTGTGTGGTACACAATGGCCTGGCATTGTGTTCTCTTCACCACGATGCATTTGATATGGGCGCATTCGGATTAGATGAAGATCTGACTATCCGCATTTCCGCCGGTGTCAGCCGCAGCCCAGTCATCGACAATCTGTTCTGGCAGCGAAACGGCCAGTTATTGCACCTTCCTCATGATGAATCCTTATGGCCGGCAGAACAATACATCGGCTGGCATCGTAAGCAGGTGTTTAAGGTGTGAGGAAATAATATGATCACTGGGGTAGACCAGTCCAATGAGGCCAAAAAGTATCTACGAAACACGGGTCTATTCAAAGTACAATGAATGTACTATAACATTATATAATGTGGAATTTTGAGCTTACAAAAAAATGAATCTTGCCGACGAAGAATTGTTAGAAGTCGCGTGGTATTTGTCAAAATATGGGTATAAAAAGCCCCCAATAGCGCTGGGAGTTGAGAAATGGAAAGATGCTGTTGCACTATTTTACCCTCGATTTGGGGCGGGTAAATCATTCACAGAGTTTTATAATAGTTTAAAAAATCATCGTGATCACTACGATGCTTGGATGAGCAATATACGCATTGGCTGGCGCAACGACGATGGATCACCACGAGATCTTCCCTCTACATCACAAAGAGTGTTGCAGAGGATGAGTTTGTTGTCTGATGCTCAAATTGAACACAAGATTCTAAGTAAGCTGACTGATATAACTGATATTCAAGAAAAATACGATATTGAATTAATCGTTAAAGATCAATCAATTGATGAGACTACAAAAGAACGCCTGATTGCGGCTAGACTTGGCCAGGGAATTTTTAGACAGAGATGTTTAAAACTTTTCCCAGCTTGTGCTGTGACAGGATATACATTCCCTCCATTACTTCGGGCAAGCCATATCAAGCCTTGGTCTGCATGTGAAAGTGCCAAGGAACGTCTTGATCCTTACAATGGTATTGTACTAGCTGCACATATCGATGCTCTTTTCGATAAAGGTTGGATTTCATTCAGTAATGACGGTTACATTTTACTCAGCAAAGAGCTTGATGAAACTATCGTAAAACAACTTTCTTTAGCCGGTCGAAAAATTAAAAAATTTCCTTCACTTTCACACGATTACCTTGAGTGGCATAGAGAAAATCTATTAAGATAAACAACTTAAGGTACGCGATGTAGATATAGCGATTCACCGCCTATCAGATACCTAACCCGTACCTTCATAAACATTGCTAAGGAATAGCTTTGTTCGGGTTTGATCTCTTCCCTTTCTTCAGTACCGGTGTAAAGTAGAGTTTCCGGCCTTTCTTATCCTGAAAAAAAGAGGTCATCTGACATGAAAAAGACACGTTATACCGAAGAACAGATCGCATTTGCCCTGAAACAGGCTGAAA
>NZ_WSPG01000031.1:0-48056 GCF_022819185.1 Morganella sp. HSTU-ASny43 | reverse complement strand
ACATAAAATCAGGCGATAATATTTGTCAGTAATTGTATTGATATGTGTTATTTTTTTTACTTATAAAATAAGTAATGCTGGCGGAAATCTATTCCTTCATTAAATAAAAAATTCAGGTTGATTATAATTTCACTATATAATGAAATATACAGCATTGTTTTTTCTTTTAATTCACAGGTTTAGTTATAAGTGACGGTTGTAAAAAACAACAATTACGTGTATTTTTTGCTGTCGTCAGGTGATGAGTGAAATTTAACGGTATGCGGAATTTATTGCTTTTATTGTTAGTTATCGTGTTATTGGGACCATTGGGTATTGATCTTTATTTACCGGCTATTCCGGCAATTGCAAAAGGCCTGGGCAGCAGTGAGTCATTGATTCAGTCAACTATCTCGTTGTTTATTCTTGTATTAGGCGCAGGCCAGCTGATTTCCGGATACCTGGTGGATAAATTCGGCCGCAGACCGATGGCGATGGCGGGCATGGTATTGTATATCGCCGGTTCCCTGACAGCTGCCTTTGCGGTGACTCCGGGGATGTTTATCGCATCCCGGTTAATTCAGGGAGCGGGTGTCTGCTGTACCTCAGTGGTTGCTTTTACCTGTGTCCGCGATTGCTTTAACGGCAACGAAGCGGCGCGTGCTTTCGGTTTTTTAAACGGGACATTAAATATTGTTCCGGCGCTGGCGCCGCTGCTGGGCGGTATTATGGCGGAATATTACGGCTGGCGGCTGCCTTTTGGTTTCCTGGCGCTGTATGCCTTTATTCTGCTGATTCTGACAGCTAAATATCTGCCGGAAACCCGCCCGGAAAGCAGTGTTCAGCATAAAGAGAACCCGCTGAAGAGCCTCGTTTCTGTGTTGTTCAGCAAGCGGTTTTTGATCTTTTCCCTGGTGAATGCCGGGACAATGGGAATGGTATTAACGTATGTTTCCCTGGCTCCGGCGGTACTGATGGGCGATGCGGCACTCAGCCCGTTACAGTTTTCGGTTGTGTTCGGTGCTAACGGGTTCTGGATAATGGGGATCAGTATGATCGCCAACCGGGTGATCCGCAGAGCCGGACGACCTGTTTGTCTGGTTTCCGGTGGTGTACTGATGGCGCTGGGGTGCATTGCGCTGGCACTGAGCCCGGTGCTGTTCTCCGCACAAATACAGAATCACTGGCTGATCTATATGCTGCCGGTGGCCGCAGCCTGTGCCGGGCTGGCCTTTATTATGGGACCGGCAACCAGCTATGCCCTGGAGCCTTATTCTGATAACGCCGGTGTTGCCTCTGCACTGGTGGGGTTTATGCAGATGGCGGGCGGCGCAGTGCTGACGCTGGTTGCTATCGCATCACCCTTACCGCCGAAAACTGCACTGGCCGTCACTATGCTGTGCGGCGCCCTGCTGGCATGGAATGCGTACCGGGTGAGTAAAAAGGAACAGCGGCAGGCGTGATGCAGAAAGCGGAGATATCATACCTCTGTGATATACTCCGCCTTTGTTTTTCTTTCTGACTGATGTACTGAGATCCCGGATACACCATGCACCAAAACACACCAACAGAAAAAACCACTGAAAACCAGCAGTTACGCACCACTGGCGGCTATAAGAACCTTAACCGTTTCTCCGTGGCACCGATGCTGGACTGGACTGATCGCCATTGCCGTTATTTTCACCGTAAACTCAGCCGCCACGCGCTGCTGTATACCGAAATGGTGACCACTGGGGCGATTCTGTTCGGGAAAGGGGATTATCTGGCGTATAACGAAGCGGAGCACCCGGTTGCATTGCAACTCGGCGGCAGTGACCCGGCGGCACTGGCTCAGTGTGCGAAAATCGCACAGGAACGCGGTTATGATGAAATCAACCTGAATGTCGGCTGTCCGTCTGACCGTGTGCAGAACGGAATGTTCGGTGCCTGTCTGATGGGGAATGCTTCATTGGTGGCGGATTGTGTCGCAGCGATGCGGGATGTGACGGATATTCCTGTTACCGTTAAAACCCGGATCGGGATTGATGATCAGGACAGTTACGAATTTTTGTGTGATTTTGTCGGTACCGTGGCGGAGCGCGGCGGTTGTGAGATGTTTGTCATCCATGCCCGTAAAGCCTGGCTCTCCGGTCTGAGCCCGAAAGAGAACCGTGAGATTCCGCCGCTGGATTATCCTCGTGTATATCAATTGAAAAAAGATTTTCCGCATCTGACTATGGCGCTTAACGGCGGGATAAAAACATTGGAAGAGGCGAAAACCCATCTGCAGTATATGGATGGCGTGATGGTCGGGCGTGAGGCATATCAGAATCCGTCAATCCTGGCACAGGTGGATAATGCCCTGTTTGATGCGGCACTGCCGGTGACCGATACGGTCGCGGCGGTGGAAGCGATGTATCCTTATATTGAGGCGGAACTGGCGACAGGGACTTATCTCGGCCATATCACCCGCCATATGCTGGGGATTTTCCAGGGGATCCCGGGGGCGCGTCAGTGGCGTCGTCATCTGAGTGAAAATGCCCATAAAGCCGGGGCAGATCTGCGTGTGATTGAAGCGGCACTGGAATTTGTTACCCGAAAAAATATAACTGAATAATTATCAGATGAATAATGAACTCTCTGAACAGAGAGTTCATTTTGTTTCAATTATAATGAATCAAAGAAACGGTTATAGCATGCGATGATATAACTGATTTGTGCATTGAATGCGTCTTTGATTTCGTCTTTCTGTTCCGGTGTTTCAGCTTTCTTTTTCAGAATAAAAAAGCTTTCCTGCATTAATTGTACAGTGACATCTGCAGATTTTTGAAATGCAGATAAGCTATTGTTTTTACCGTAACATTCAAGAATGGCATCAAAGCGTTTATCCGCTTCATCACGAATCATCTGGAATTCAGCGTTTGTGATTCTATCATCCTGATAGATGAAATCAACAAGATAGTTTATTTCCGTATTATTCATAATCATTCCTTTTATTAGTGAAAGAGAAATAAGAATAAATATCCGGTGTTAAACAATCAATAAAAATAAATATACAAATTTAATATGAACCAGAGGTATTTATTAATAAAAACCCTCATTTAATAACGAGGGTTTTTATTATTAATTAAATAATATATATCTTAAGGAATTAAGATACTGGATCCGGTCGTTGCACGGCCTTCCAGGCGTTTGTGTGCCAGTGCGGCGTCTTTCAGCGGGTAAACCTGATCCGCAGGGATGGAAATAGTCAGCTTGCCGCTCAGGATCAGATCAAAAATTGCCTTGCTGGCTTCGTTAAGCTCTTCGCGGTTGGTGATGTAACCAAAGACAGAAGGGCGGGTCACATACAGTGAGCCTTTCTTATTTAAGATCCCGAGGTCCACACCGGTGACCGGGCCGGAGGCGTTGCCGTAGCTGACCATCAGGCCGCGGCGCTTCAGGCAGTCCAGTGACGGCAGCCAGGTGTCTTTACCGACAGAGTCATATACCACACCGACTTTTTCACCGTCAGTGAGTGCCAGCACCCGCTCAACAATGTCTTCTTTATTGTAGTTGATGGTTTCCCAGGCACCGGCGGCTTTGGCTTTCTGCGCCTTTTCATCAGAGCCCACGGTACCGATCATCTTCGCGCCCAGCGCTTTGGCCCACTGGCAGGCGATTTGTCCGACACCACCGGCAGCCGCGTGGAACAGGAAGACTTCCCCGGCTTTTACCTCATAGGTTTTGCGCAGCAGATAAAACGCGGTCAGACCTTTCATAAAGCAGGCAGCAGCCGTTTCAAAGCTGATACCGTCCGGCAGAATGGCGAGCTTTTCTTCCGGCACGTTATGGATTTCGCTGTACGCACCCAGCGGAGACTGTCCATAAACTACGCGGTCACCGACTTTAATGTGTTTTACGTTTGCACCGGTTTTCACCACCACACCAGCGGCTTCAGAGCCGACACCGGAAGGGGATACCGGCGCAGGGTACAGGCCGCTGCGGAAATAGGTATCAATATAGTTCACACCGATTGCTTTGTTTTCCACCTGAACTTCACCCGGTGCCGGATCTGCCGGCGTAAAGTCACGATAAACCAGCACATCGGTACCGCCGGGTGCATCAAATTCAATACGTTTAGCCATGGAGGGAACCTCATTCGGAAAAAAAGAGTGACCACTTACCTGCAAACAGCGCAGAAACAGTAAGCGGGACAGTTAATCATATGATTTATTGTATTTGGCATAATTGCATGTCACTGAAAATTACTCAAGCTTCGTGCAATCAGCGGCAAAGGAGGGCTATACTACCCGCTCTGTCCCGTTCAGGGACGCAGGTATTCTCCCCGGCAGACGCACTGATAAGTAAGAGAGTTTCATGGCCAGATATCCCAAGGACACCAAGACCGACAAACCCCGTGACCATCAGATGGAAGGGCTGAAATTACCGCCGCATTCCCTGGAAGCCGAGCAGTCCGTTCTCGGCGGACTGATGCTGGACAACGAGCGTTGGGATAATGTCTCTGAACGTGTGACCGGCGAGGATTTTTTCAGCCGCCCGCACCGGACGATTTTCAGTCAGATGCAGCGCCTGCTCGAGCAGGGACGGCCGATTGACCTGATCACTCTGTCTGAAGCACTGGAAACCGGCGGCGAGCTGGAAAATGTCGGTGGTTTTGCCTATCTGGCAGAACTTTCGAAAAATACGCCAAGTGCGGCGAACATTAATGCTTATGCTGATATCGTCCGTGAACGTGCGGTGATCCGCGATATGATTTCTGTCGCCAATGAGATCGCCGATGCCGGTTACGATCCGCAGGGGCGTTCCAGTGAGGATCTGCTCGATCTGGCGGAATCCCGCGTGTTCCAGATCGCCGAAAACCGTGCCAATAAAGATGAAGGGCCGAAGGGGATCGAGGCGATTCTGGAAGAAACCGTCGAGAAGATCGAAAAACTTTATGCTCAGCCGCATGACGGGGTGACCGGGGTATCGTCCGGGTATCAGGATTTGGATAAAAAGACCGCTGGTCTGCAACCTTCTGATTTAATTATTGTTGCGGCGCGTCCGTCCATGGGGAAAACCACCTTCGCCATGAACCTGTGTGAAAACGCCGCCATGACCGAAGAAAAACCGGTGCTGATTTTCAGCCTCGAGATGCCCGGCAACCAGATCATGATGCGTATGCTGGCTTCCCTTTCCCGCGTTGACCAGACCCGTATCCGTACCGGGCAGCTCGATGATGAGGACTGGGCGCGCATCTCCAGCACCATGGGTATTCTGCTGGAAAAGCGCAATATGTATATTGATGACTCTTCCGGCCTGACCCCGACCGAAGTCCGCTCCCGCGCACGGCGGATTTTCCGTGAGCACGGCGGCTTAAGCCTGATTATGATCGACTACCTGCAATTAATGCGCGTACCGTCTCTCTCTGATAACCGTACCCTGGAAATCGCTGAGATTTCCCGCTCCCTGAAAGCACTGGCCAAAGAATTACAGGTGCCGGTGGTTGCGCTGTCCCAGTTAAACCGTAGTCTGGAACAACGTGCCGATAAGCGTCCGGTAAACTCCGACCTGCGTGAATCCGGCTCTATCGAGCAGGATGCCGACCTTATTATGTTTATTTATCGTGACGAGGTGTATCACGAAAGCAGTGATCTGAAAGGCGTGGCTGAAATTATTATCGGTAAGCAGCGTAACGGCCCTATCGGAACCGTCCGTCTGACCTTCAACGGCCAGTGGTCGCGTTTTGATAACTATGCAGGGCCGAGTTATGACGATGAATAAACCGTCTGAATATAATGCGGACGGAATAATAACCCTGATAACAAACAAGACATCAACAACCCCTAACCAAGGAACCCCTATGAAAGCGGCAACAGCCGTCATTGACCGTGGTGCGCTGCGCCACAACTGGCAGCGGATCCGGGAACTTGCACCGGACAGCCGTCATGTTGCGGTGGTCAAAGCAAACGCCTACGGCCACGGATTAGTCGAAATCGCCCGTGAACTCAATGAGGCGGACGCGTTTGCGGTGGCGCGTCTGAGTGAAGCGCACGCGTTGCGCGCCGGTGGTATTGTTAAGCCTATCATCTTACTGGAAGGTTTTTTCGATGCGGCGGATTTGCCGGTGATTGTTGCCAGTCGTCTGGAAGTGGCGGTTCATTTTGAAGAGCAGTTAGTGGCGCTGGAGCAGGCGCAGTTATCGGATCCGGTGAAAGTCTGGATGAAAATTGATACCGGTATGCACCGTCTCGGCGTGCGTCCGGAAGAAGCGGAAGCGTTTTATCAGCGGCTGTGCCAATGCAGAAACGTACAGCAGCCGGTGAATATCATCAGCCATTTCAGCCGCGCTGATGAAGATGACGCACAGCCGACAGAAGCCCAAATCACCCGCTTTATGGCATTTGCTGCCGATAAACCGGGGGAAAAATCGATTTCCGCGTCCGGCGGCATTCTTTACTGGCCGCAGGCACACCTCGACTGGGTGCGCCCCGGGATCATTCTGTACGGTGTGTCACCGAAAAGTGGTACCGAAGCCGGTGATTACGGCCTGAAACCGGTGATGACCCTCAAATCCCGCCTGATTGCTGTGCGTAAACATAAAGCCGGGGAAGCGGTCGGTTACGGCGGTACCTGGGTCAGTGATCGTGATACCTGTTTGGGTGTGATCGCGGTTGGTTACGGTGACGGCTATCCGCGCAGTGCGCCGTCCGGCACACCGGTGGTGATTAACGGACGCCGTGTTCCCATTGCGGGGCGTGTTTCCATGGATATGATAACTATCGACCTGGGGCCGGATTGCAGTGATAAAGCGGGTGATGAAGTCATTTTATGGGGGGATTCACTGCCGGTGGAGCAAATTGCAGAAGCCAGTGGTATCAGTGCCTATGAACTGATCACCAAGCTGACCTCCCGTGTGGCAATGGAATATCTGGACGAATAAAATCTGACGCGATATGTTCTGATAGTGAGAAAAATTACAATCAGGAGTATCGCTTGTGTTCGAACATGTAGACGCCTACGGCGGCGACCCGATCTTAACGCTCGTTGAGCATTTCAAACAGGATCCCCGGAAGGAGAAGGTCAATCTCAGTATTGGCCTCTATTACGACGATTCCGGGGTGACTCCGCAACTGAACAGCATCACACAGGCAAAACAGCGCTATAACGCGCAGGATACCGGAGCCTCCCTGTATCTGCCGATGGAAGGTTTTTCCCCTTACCGCAGCGCGGTACAGACGCTGCTGCTGGGCGATGACAGCGGGCTTATCCGCGAAGGCCGCGTGGCGACGATCCAGACCCTGGGCGGATCCGGTGCACTGAAGATCGGTGCGGATTTCCTGCACCGCTACTTCCCAGGATCGGATGTCTGGCTCAGTGATCCGACATGGGAAAACCATCAGGCGATCTTTGCCGGTGCCGGATTCAAAACTCATTATTATCCGTATTTTGATCCGCAGACCAAAGGCGTGAAGTTTGATGAGATGCTGGCAACTTTTGAGACGTTACCGGCAAAAAGCGTCATTTTACTGCATCCGTGCTGCCATAACCCGACCGGTTCCGATCTGACACCGGAGCAGTGGGACAAAGTCGTCGCGGTGGTGAAAAAGCGGGAGCTGATCCCGTTCCTGGATATTGCTTATCAGGGCTTCGGCGGCGGTATGGAAGAGGATGCTTATGCTATCCGCGCCATGGCGGCGGCAGAGGTACCGTGTTTCGTCAGTAACTCGTTCTCAAAAATTTTCTCACTGTACGGTGAGCGTGTGGGCGGGTTGTCAGTCCTCTGCCCGACACAACATGAAGCAGAGCGGGTGCTGGGTCAGCTGAAAGCGGGTGTGCGCCGTGTCTATTCCAGTGCACCGTCTTACGGGGCAAAACTGGTCTCTGAAGTGCTGAATGATACTGCGCTGAAAGCACAGTGGCTGGCGGAAGTGGACACCATGCGCAGCCGGATCGCAGAGATGCGGACAGTGCTGGTGAATACACTGAAAAACACATTGCCGGAGAAGAACTTTGATCATCTTCTGCATCAGCGCGGGATGTTCAGTTACACTGGGTTCAGTCCGGAGCAGGTTACCGCACTGCGTGAGCAGCATGCGGTGTATCTGGTCGGTTCCGGGCGTGTCTGTATGGCGGGGGTGAACCGTCATAATGTGGATGCGATTGCGCGGGCTTTTGCGGCGGTCAGCCGTTAATCCTCTGCAATAAAATGATGATGCGCGGAATAATTCTGTTCCGCGCCTGTCTCAGCGCAACTGACTGTCTTTACTGCCGCGCCGGTTATAGCCGCTGAATGCGGCCTGTTTTTTTATCTGCTTCTGCCTGACAATTCACACACAACTGCACACCGGGTATTGCTTCACGCCGTGCCTGCGGGATCGGGTCACCGCACTCTTCACAAAACAGCGCGCTTTCCCCTGTCGCCAGCTGGCTGCGCACCCGCGCGACCGCATCATCCAGTGTGGCATCAATCTGCTCCTGAACAGCAGAATCACTTGCCCATCCGCTTGCCATGTCCGCCTCCTGTTTCCGGTGGTTGCCTGATACTTTATTTTATCACGGGTTGCTTATTATTTCACCAGCACGGAAAGCGGACAAAAAAATACCGCAGCGAACGCTGCGGTATTTTCAGAATCAGAAAAGATTAATATCCTCTTTTCAGGATCGGCTTCAGGAAGCGGGCGGTGTGTGAGCGTTCACATGCCGCCACCTCTTCCGGGGTACCGGCGATCAGGATTTCACCGCCGCCGCTGCCGCCTTCCGGACCTAAATCCACAATCCAGTCCGCAGTTTTAATCACATCGAGGTTATGTTCGATAACCACAATACTGTTGCCCTGGTCGCGCAACTGATGCAGTACCGCCAGCAGTTGTTCGATATCCGCGAAGTGCAGACCGGTGGTCGGCTCATCGAGGATATAGAGTGTCTGCCCGGTGCCGCGTTTGGAGAGTTCCTTCGCCAGTTTCACCCGCTGCGCTTCACCACCGGAGAGGGTTGTTGCCGACTGCCCGAGGCGGATGTAAGACAGTCCGACATCCATCAGGGTCTGTAATTTACGCGCCAGCGCCGGGACGACATCGAAGAATTCGCGGGCTTCCTCGATAGTCATATCCAGCACTTCGTGGATATTTTTCCCTTTGTATTTCACTTCCAGGGTTTCGCGGTTATAGCGTTTGCCTTTGCACTGGTCGCACGGCACATACACATCCGGCAGGAAGTGCATTTCCACTTTCAGTACGCCGTCACCCTGACAGGCTTCGCAGCGGCCGCCCTTGACGTTGAAACTGAACCGTCCCGGTGTGTAACCGCGCGAACGGGATTCCGGTACGCCGGCAAACAGTTCGCGGACAGGCGTAAACACGCCGGTATAGGTTGCCGGGTTTGAACGTGGTGTCCGGCCGATCGGGCTCTGGTCGATATCGATCACTTTATCGAAATGTTCCAGACCTTCGACAGACTTATACGGTGCAGGCGTAATGGTGGTCGCGCCGTTGAGTTGTGTCTGGGCAATCGGGAACAGAGTGTCATTGATCAGGGTGGATTTCCCTGAACCGGAAACCCCGGTGATACAGGTAAACAGGCCGACCGGCAGATTCAGGGTCACATTTTTCAGGTTGTTGCCGCTGGCACCGGTGATGGTCAGCATTTTGGCCGGATCCGCCACATTACGTTTTTCCGGGATACTGATCCGGCGTTCGCCGCTGAGGAATTTCCCGGTCAGGGAATCCGGCGTGCTGATAATATCCTCCAGTGACCCCTGGGCGACAATCTCCCCGCCGTGAACACCCGCGCCCGGGCCGATATCGATAATATGATCAGCGGCGCGGATAGCATCCTCATCATGCTCCACCACAATCACGGTATTACCGAGATTGCGCAGATGAATCAGGGTTTCCAGCAGGCGGTCATTGTCGCGCTGATGAAGGCCGATTGACGGCTCATCCAGCACATACATCACACCGACCAGACCGGCACCGATCTGACTGGCAAGGCGGATACGCTGTGCCTCGCCACCGGACAGAGTTTCTGCCGAGCGGGAGAGTGTCAGGTAATTCAGGCCGACGTTAACCAGGAATTTCAGGCGATCCTGAATCTCTTTCAGGACTTTTTCGGCGATTTTTGCGCGCTGGCCGCTGAATTTCAGGTTATTAAAGAAATCCATCGCATGCCCGATGCTGAAATCAGAAATCTGCGGCAGCGTGGTGTTATCAACAAACACAAAGCGGGCTTCTTTTTTCAGACGGGTGCCGCCGCAGGAAATACACGGGCGGTTGCTGATATATTTGGCCAGTTCCTCGCGCACCGCCATGGATTCCGTCTCTTTATAACGGCGCTCCATATTATGCAGCACACCTTCGAACGGATGATGACGGACTGTCACATCACCCCGGTCATTGGAATATTTAAACTCAATGGATTCGCGGCCTGAACCGTTGAGGATCACTTTCTGAATTTTGGCCGGTAACTCTGAATACGGGGATTCAATATCAAACTTATAATGATCCGCCAGGGACATCAGCATCTGATAATAATAGAAATTACGGCGATCCCAGCCGCGGATAGCCCCGCCGCCGAGTGACAGATTCGGGTTCTGTACCACGCGATCAGGATCGAAAAACTGCTGCACGCCCAGACCGTCACAGGTCGGGCAGGCACCTGCCGGGTTGTTGAAGGAGAACAGGCGCGGCTCCAGCTCACTCATGCTGTATCCGCAGACCGGGCAGGCAAAGTTCGCTGAGAATACCAGTTCTTCGGCGCTGTTATCTTCCATATCGGCGATAATGGCCGTACCGCCGGACAGTGTCAGTGCAGTTTCAAAGGATTCTGCCAGGCGTTGTGTCAGATCATCCCGGACTTTGAAACGGTCAACCACCACTTCGATGGTATGTTTGATCTGCAGTTCCAGTTTCGGCGGATCAGAGAGATCACAAATTTCCCCGTCGATCCGCGCACGGATATAGCCCTGTGCCGCCAGGCTATCGAGCAGTTTGGTGTGCTCGCCTTTGCGCTCTTTGACGACCGGCGCCAGCAGCATCAGGCGTTTGCCTTCCGGCAGAGTCAGAACATTGTCCACCATCTGGCTGACTGTTTGTGCCGTCAGCGGAATATCGTGATCCGGACAGCGCGGCTCACCCACACGGGCAAACAGCAGACGCAGATAGTCATGAATTTCAGTAATTGTGCCCACGGTGGAACGCGGGTTATGGGAAGTGGATTTCTGCTCGATGGAAATTGCCGGGGAAAGCCCTTCAATATGATCCACATCCGGTTTTTCCATCAGCGACAGGAACTGACGTGCATAGGCGGACAGGGATTCCACATAGCGGCGCTGCCCCTCGGCATAGAGTGTATCAAAGGCAAGGGACGACTTCCCGGAGCCGGATAACCCCGTGATAACAATCAATTTATCACGTGGAATAATGAGGTTGATATTCTTCAGATTGTGGGTGCGGGCGCCCCGTATATCGATATTATCCATGTACCACTTCCCGGGAGTTTCAGATAGCGAACAATTTATTCAGCCTGATATTATTGCACATAATTCACTGAATGGATATCCAGTATCAGAAGAAATCTGTGTATAATCTCAGCAGCATTTGCCTGACAGCTGATTGCATTTTGCGCAGCAGATTTTAGAGAAGACACGCAAATCTGCAAAGGAAATCACGGCAAAAGATTACCGTTTCAAAAAAGCCACTCAGACGTGTTAGACTAGATCCTTATATGTTTTAAACAATTTCATCGGGAGCATTTCATGGCCAGCAGAGGCGTCAACAAAGTCATTCTTATCGGGAACCTGGGTCAGGATCCGGAAGTGCGTTACATGCCTAACGGCGGTGCGGTTACCAACATCACACTGGCGACATCAGAATCATGGCGTGATAAACAAACCGGCGAAATGAAAGAGAAAACCGAATGGCACCGTGTGGTGATCTTCGGCAAACTGGCAGAAATTGCCGGTGAATATCTGAAAAAAGGTTCACAGGTTTATATCGAAGGTTCACTCCAGACCCGCAAATGGCAGGATCAGAGCGGCCAGGAGCGTTACACCACTGAAGTCGTGGTGAATATCGGCGGCAGCATGCAGATGCTGGGCGGCCGCAGCGGCGGTGGCGACAATATGTCTCAGGGCGGCGGCTGGGGTCAGCCACAGCAGCCACAACAATCCCAGCAGTTCAGCGGCGGCGGCAACCCGCGCCCGGCACAGCAGCCGGCAGCAGCAGCGCCGCAAAGCAATGAACCGCCAATGGATTTCGATGACGATATTCCGTTCTGATCCGGATCCGCTGAAAGTACCCTGCATCTGCGGGGTATTTTTTTGCCCGGATTTTCTGACCGCAGCCCGGAACAGACAAAAAAATACCCCTTATGTCGGTGACAGTAAGGGGTGATGTCTCATGCCGTTGGATGAACACATGAGATTGCCCGGGGTTAACAGGCAGTGTAGCTTATGTTTTTATAAGTCCTGTTTTTGTCCTGTTCGTCTGATTTTTCATCATAACGGGTATTTTTATTATAAGTGTCTGCGTAATCGGATGTATGTTTGCGCTTAATTAAAGAAAAACCCAATAAAATCATTGGGTATCAATAAGTTATATACTCAATTTTTATAAAAATGCGATAAGAGGCTTAAAGAGCATGTGTCGGATTACGTTTTATCGGTAAACCTGAAACGTGACAATCACGATAGTAATTATATGTGATTTAAATCACATAAAAATGGTTGTTTTGGCCTGTTTTGTAATTTCAATGTAATTTTAAAGCTTATTTGTAACAAATGAATCACATTAAAATGATGTTTTTTTCCGGACTGGCCGGATGAGTAAAGCCGGACTTTTATCCCATTGAGCAATAAAACTGATAAAGAAACGGTTTTTAGTGACTGACAGCGATAATGTGAACACACGCTGCTTCCGGTTATTTCACTGCAATATATTCCGCTGCAATTTCCTTAAATTGAGTTTTATAGCTCCGCGTTATGATTACCTTTCCTTTTTTATCGCTGTTTTCCTTGTGAAATAGTGCTGTTTCACACTGCTGAAGTAAATTGGATATTTTAATATGTATTTATAAATCAATTTGTTAGTTGTTTTTGGGTTTTATGGCAGTGATTTATCAGTGATGGCGATCACAATTCAGCGGCTGAATAAAAAATAAATGAAAAAAGGCTTGTACAGATTTCATTCTTATGTTTTTTTAAAGTACGAACCGAATTTATTCATACACAATTTACTGTTGAGAGATATCCCGTGAAACCATTCACCCGTCCGCAAAACGTACTACTAACAACCGCGCTATCAGACGCGGTTGTCGTCGTGCGTGTGGTAGTGGTGGTGGTCGTCGGCAGCGCGCCGTAACGGGCTGGGATCAGCAACAGGATCACTAACCCCGCCGGCGTAAACCGAGCGGGGTTTTTTTATGTCAGGCTCCGCGAAACTGAACCGGTTGTTAAGAAAAGGATGATGTTATGGGAGCTTCACAGCAGACTCAGGCAAAAACCCGGATGACGGGGGCGGAATTAATTATCCGCATGTTAGAACAGCACGGGATCACCTCTGTGTCCGGTATCCCGGGCGGGGCGGCACTGCCGCTGTATGATGCGCTGGGCAACAGCCGGATCCGGCATATCCTCGCCCGTCACGAGCAGGGCGCCGGGTTTATCGCACAGGGTATCGCCCGCACCACCGGCAAAGCGGCAGTGTGTATCTCCTCCAGCGGGCCGGGTGCGACCAACCTGATGACCGCCATTGCGGACGCCAAACTGGATTCCGTTCCGCTGGTCTGTATCACCGCCCAGGTCTCCTCGCCGATGATCGGTACCGATGCCTTCCAGGAAGTGGACACTTACGGCATGTCTATCCCTATCACCAAACACAACTATCTGGTGCGCAATGTTCAGGATCTGCCGGGCATTATCGCCGATGCATTCCGTATTGCGGAATCCGGCCGTCCGGGACCGGTCTGGGTGGATGTGCCGAAAGATGTTCAGGCAGCCATCATTGAGATTGATGAATTACCGCCAATCATGCCGAAAGATCCGCTGCCGCTGTTTGATGCGGAAAAAGTCACTGAAGCTGCCGCGATGATTAATCAGGCAAAACGCCCGATTCTGTATATCGGCGGCGGTATTGTGGCTTCGCAGTCCCAGCAGCTGGTACAGAGCTTCGCCGAGCGTGCCGGGTTGCCGACCACCATGACACTGATGGGATTAGGCACCATCCCGCAGCAGCATCCGCTCTATCTGGGGATGCTGGGCATGCACGGTGCGCGTTATACCAATATAATTTTGCAGGAATCGGATTTGCTGATTGTGGTCGGGGCACGCTTTGATGACCGCGCGATAGGTAAGGCGGAGCAGTTCTGTCCGGATGCCAAAATTATTCATGTGGATATCGACCGCGCGGAGATCAGCAAGATCAAACAACCGGATATCGCGATCAACGCGGATGCCGGACAGGTGCTCGCCATGCTGCTGCCGCAGATTGAGGTGAATGCCCGTCAGACGTGGAACGATCATATCGCGCAGATCAAACAGGAGTTCCCGCTGGAGCAGATTAATAAATCCGATCCGTTAAGCCATTTCGGACTGATCGCCGCTGTGGCGGATGCGGTGGATAATGATGCCATCATCACCACCGATGTCGGTCAGCACCAGATGTGGGTGGCGCAGGCGTATCCGTTATGCCGTCCGCGTCAGTGGCTGACCTCCGGCGGGCTCGGAACGATGGGCTTTGGGTTACCGGCGGCGATTGGTGCCGCACTGGCAGAGCCGTCACGCAAGATCGTCTGCTTCACCGGAGACGGCAGTATTATGATGAATATCCAGGAGATGGCGACCGCCGCCGAGCATAATCTGGATATCAAAATTATTCTGATGAACAACCAGGCGCTGGGGATGGTTCACCAGCAGCAGACACTGATGTTCAACGAGCACATTGTGGCATCTGCCTATCCGTATCAGACTGATTTTGTGACAATTGCCAAAGGCTTCGGATTACACACCTGTGATCTGAATAAAGAGAGTGATCCGCATGCTGCATTGCAGGCGGCGATTGATCGCCCCGGACCGTGTCTGATCCACGCATTAATCGATGTCAGTGAAAAAGTGTGGCCGATGGTATTGCCGGGTGATGCCAATATCGATATGGTCACAGCCTGATGACGGAGAACAGAATCATGGAAAAAAATAATCAGCCTATCGCTCTGGAACTGGTGGTCCGCAACCACCCCGGTGTTATGACACACATTTGCGGTCTGTTTGCCCGCCGGGCGTTTAACGTGGACGGTATTCTGTGTCTGCCGCTGCCGGGACAGGATCACAGCCATATCTGGCTGCTGGTGAAATCGGATGATCGGCTAAGCCAGATGGTCAGTCAGGTGGAAAAACTGGAAGACGTGCAGGACGTGAAGTACAACGAAGACATCAGTATCTTTGAGCAACTGAATAAATACATTCAGTAGAATGATGAAACCGGGCAGATAAGCCCGGTTTTTTGTCTGCGGTTACGGCGATGTCTGGCCGATATGGGAATAGGACATAATCAGCGTGCCGCTCAGCTCACCTTCCATACAGATATAAGAGTGGGGAATATCACAGGAGAACGCATAGAAATCCCCCGGTTCCAGCAGCACAGTCTGATCTTCATTAAAGCGCATCATCAGCGTACCCTGATGGATAAGAATATGCTCATGGGTGCCGGTGCTGTGCGCGGGGCTGTTAATAATCGCACCGCGGATCATCTTCAGGTGCCAGATCTCCGAAATATTCCCCATGCCGACACGGAATTTAAAATCTTCCGCATATTCCCCTTTAAAGACTTTATTTTTTTCGTAACGGGGATAACCTTCATTACTGGCGGTAAACAGATCCCCCAGCGGAAAACGCAGTGCGACGGCAATGGCCTCCAGTGTATCGATACGCGGATTGGAATCACCGGATTCCAGTTTGGACAGCGCGGCTTTCGAGATGCCGGAGAGTTTTGAAAGATCATTGAGCGACAGGTTACGCGCCTGACGCAGCAGTTTGACCTTCTGGCCGATGTGGGCACTGGTTTTTAGCATAATGTAATTGATACCAATGAAATTTGCAGGGAAACCCTGTTAGTATTGCACACTTGTTGTACAACGGTAAGCCGTGATTTTCCGGAAAAACAGGTCTGACAGGTGATACTATCAGATGAAAGCGTCCGGCATGGTGATAATTAACATATGTCATTAAACGGGTGCTCACCATGATCTATACCCTGCCATGGGCAGATTTTTTCATCTGTTTTACGGTTCTCTTCTTCGGTTATCTGGTCTTCGGCATGGTCGGCTTCGGCTCTGCGCTGATCTCAAGTCCGGTACTGGCCTTTTTTATTCCTGTCTCACACATTGTGCCGATGCTGGCGCTGATGGATCTGGGCGCAGCGGTGATTAACGTCACCCGCGACGGGCGCAAAGCCGATTTTGCCGAGCTGAAATGGATGGTGCCGCTGATGATAGGCGGCAGCCTGATTGGTGCGGCGATCCTTCTGAAAACACATCCGGATTTGCTGGCCGTGTTCCTCGGCGCTTTTATTGTTCTCTATGCACTCTATTCCCTCTTTATTAAAAAGGCGGTGCGGCATTACCCGCAGAAATACATTATTCCGTTCGGGATCGGCGGCGGTATTCTGAGTGCGCTGTTCGGGGCAGGCGGGTTTGTCTATGCCATCTATTTTGCCGGGCGGATTGAGGATAAAAACCGCTTCCGCATCACGCAGACTACCCTGATCGGCTTCAGTACATTAACCCGCGTGATTATTTTCCTGATTATGGGGATCTACTGGAACAGTGAAATCGCCATTACCGCGCTGCTGTTTGTGCCTGCAATGGTCGCGGGAATTGTCCTCGGACGGCATATCACCATGCGCATCCCGAAAGAGGCATTTTTCCGTTTTCTGAATATGGTGATCCTGCTGGCCGGGCTGACGTTGCTTATCAGCAACCTCGTGCACTGACAGTCGTCAGCGCAGTATTTTTTTAGCACATTGCCGGGCACGCAGCTGTTCGTCCGGGGTTTTACTCTTACTGAAGCAGTCACGGTAACGGGCGGCATAGGTACTGTATTGCGTCTGTGCCTCCGGCAGCGGCAGGGACAGCAGATGATTGATAAAGGTAAAACTGCCGATCTCTGCGTGCTGATAATCCACCGGGTTTTTCCATTCCCCGCCCCAGCGGAGAAAACCGTGACTGAAAACCAGCGGCAGCACGGTTTCCATTTTTCCGTTACGAATATTTTCTCTGTTGGTCAGCGCCGCAGCAGATTGCGGCGGACTGATGGTCACACGGCTGTTTTTGTCGCGGAAGCGGTAAGGGTTTTGCTGCGGATTAATGTCGATCGCCATGCCGTAAGCGTGTTTTGACCAGGCCTTCTGACTTGCCTGACGGCGACCGTTAAATGCTGACGTATTATTGGCGGCCATGGATGCCTCATCATCGCCGCCGAAGGTCTCTATCGGCAGCACACTATGCAGCGGGAATTTTTGCCGGTACAACTCATCAAAAAGCGCTTCCGTTTCGGGGGCAATAATATCGGCGACAGTAATGGTGCCGGTGCGGGTTTCGCCCTCAAAGGTGATAAACCGGACATCCACATTGACCAGCCGTTCACAGGGCACCGGGTTTTCCGGCGTGATAATACCCAGCGCTGTCATGGCGCGGCAGGTGTCCGGGCTGAGCGGGGTGATCGCCGCCTGTGCTGCCGGTAATGCAGAACAGAGCAGGCTCACAGGGAGGAGAAAAGCGGTCAGTTTCATCATCTATTCCGTCATCAGGCACCGGGACGGATGATGATAACCCGTCAGCGGCACAGAGGTGAAAAAATTCCCGGATTTGGCCTTGATTATCAGGATTTTTCCTAAGATAATCGTTTGCCTCAAAAAATCACATCTTTTCTCTGTAAAAAGCCAAACGTTTGCGTCGTGTGTGTCCGGTTTTTCTATCCGGAAACCGTCGGATTTTTTCTGAAAACGCAATCGTTTACGTGATGTGACACAAAATTCATTAACACAGGTGATGACATGTCTGCGACACAGCCGCAAAGCGGGTGCAAATTAGACCAATTTTTTAAACTGACTGAGCGCGGCACTACTGTCCGCCGTGAAGTTCTGGCCGGGCTGACCACATTCCTGGCGATGGTGTACTCTGTGATTGTTGTGCCGGGCATGCTCGGCCAGGCGGGGTTCCCGCATACGGCGGTCTTTATCGCCACCTGTCTGGTGGCCGGGTTCGGCTCCCTGCTGATGGGGTTGTGGGCAAATCTGCCGATGGCTATCGGCTGTGCGATTTCCCTGACCGCCTTTACCGCATTCAGCATGGTACTTGGTCAGAATATCCCGATCCCGGTCGTACTGGGCGCGGTCTTCCTGATGGGGGTGCTGTTTACCCTGATCTCTGTCACCGGTATCCGGACATGGATTTTGCGCAATATCCCGATGGGTATTGCCCACGGCACGGGGATTGGTATCGGTCTGTTCCTGCTGCTGATCGCCGCCACCAATATTGACCTTGTGGTTAAAAACCCGGGCGCGGGCATGCCGGTGTTGCTGGGGGATTTCACCTCTTTCCCGGTGATGATTGCACTGGCTGGCCTGGCGGTGATTTTCGGCCTGGAACGTCTGAAAGTGCCGGGTGCAGTACTGCTGGTGATTATTGCGATTTCCGTTATCGGGCTGATTTTTGACCCGAATGTGAAATATCAGGGCTTCTTCAAACTGCCATCCCTCGGTGATGACGGGCTGTCACTCTTTTTCAGCATGGATATCATGGGCGCACTGAAGCCGGTGGTTCTGCCGACGGTACTGGCGCTGGTTATGACAGCGGTGTTTGATGCGACAGGCACTATCCGTGCGGTCGCCGGTCAGGCGAATCTGCTGGATAAAGATAATCAGATCATTAACGGCGGTAAAGCCCTGACGACAGACTCGGTCAGCAGCATTGTGGCCGGTGTTGTCGGCGCGGCGCCTGCGGCGGTGTATATCGAATCTGCGGCCGGTGCCGCGGCGGGTGGCCGTACCGGGCTGACCGCAACCGTGGTCGGGGTGCTGTTCCTGCTGATCCTGTTCCTCTCTCCGCTCTCTTATCTGGTTCCGGCCTATGCCACGGCACCGGCGCTGATGTATGTCGGCCTGCTGATGCTGAGCAATGTCAGCAAACTGGATTTCGGTGACTTTGTCGGCTCCATGTCCGGTCTGCTGTGTGCGGTGTTTATTGTTCTGACCAGTAACATTGTGACCGGGATTATGCTGGGCTTTGCCTCACTGGTTATCGGCCGTATCGCCGGGGGTGAATGGCGTAAGCTGAATATCGGCACTGTTCTTATCGCAGCGGCACTGGTGGCGTTTTATGCTGGCGGCTGGGCAATTTAAGTGATAAATCACCACTTAACGGATGCTGGTGGTGACGATACGCTTTATTTATACGATTTGTCTCAAAATACTAATTAATTGCCCGAATTAATGGCCTGAGAAGATAAAATAGCAGTGGCGGATAACGCATCCGCCGCTGCTTTTTTTGTATGATAGTGGCAACCGGCGGTAATTTTTTCTCCTCCGGGGTCTTATTGCGGTTTTTTTGCCGTTATTAACAGTATCTTTTTGTCAGCGGGCTGATGAAGCCCTAAGTTCAGTAAGGGTAATATGGAAATATTCTTTACGATTCTTATTTTGATTCTGGTCGTGTCGGTGTCCGGTGTTCTCACCAAAATGATCCCGTATCGTATTCCGTTACCCATCATTCAGATCGCGATGGGGGCTCTGCTTGCCTTCCCGCAGTTTGGTCTGCATGTCACGTTCGACCCTGAACTGTTTCTCGTCCTGCTGATACCGCCGTTGCTGTTTGTTGACGGCTGGAAAACCCCGACCCGGGAATTTATGCAGAAAGGGCGGGAAATTTTCATCCTGGTGCTGTTCCTGGTGCTGGTCACTGTTATCGGTATCGGGTATCTGATCTACTGGCTGATGCCGGGGATTGAGCTGATCCCGGCCTTTGCCCTTGCGGCGGTGTTGTCTCCGACAGATGCCGTGGCGTTGTCGTCGATTGTCGGCAAAGGGCGGATTCCGAAACAGATGATGGGCATTCTGGAAGGGGAGGCACTGATGAATGACGCCTCCGGCCTGGTCGCGCTGAAATTTGCCGTGGCGATTGTCATGGGCACGATGATTTTCTCCGTCACCGGTGTCACGCTGGAATTCTTCAAAGTCGCAATCGGCGGCCTGCTGGCGGGGGTGGCAGTTACCTGGCTGTACAGTAAGTCGCTGCGCCTGATGAGCCGCTGGAGCGGGGATGACCCGGCCACGCAAATCGTCTTTATGTTACTGCTGCCGTTCGCCTCTTATCTGATTGCGGAACACATCGGTGTGTCCGGTATCCTGGCGGCCGTGGCGGCGGGGATGACCATCAGTAAATCCGGAGTTATCCGCAATGCGCCGCTGGCGATGCGTCTGCGGGCGGATAATGTCTGGGGAATGCTGGAATTCGTCTTTAACGGTCTGGTCTTTATTATGCTCGGCCTGCAGTTGCCGGGAATTTGGCAGGTGTCGGTGATTGAGGCGGAGCTGGATCCGACCGTCGAAACCTGGATGCTGTTTACCGCCGTTATCGTTATCTATTTTGCTCTGCTGGTGCTGCGTTTCTGCTGGCTGTGGATGATGAAAACCGTCAGCCGCCTGACCTTAAAACGCAAACCGCTGGATTTCACCTTCTACACCACCCGTGAACTGTGGCTGGCATCATTTGCCGGGGTGCGCGGGGCGATAACCCTGGCAGGTGTGCTCTCTATCCCGCTGTTCCTGCCGGACGGCACACCGTTCCCGGCGCGTTATCAGATGGTGTTTATCGCCGCCGGGGTGATTATCTTCTCGCTCTTTATGGGAGTGGTATCGCTGCCGTTCCTGCTCAAAGGGATGCATGTCGGGGATAAACAGGCGGATGCCAATGAAATCCGTGCGGCGAAAGCGGCGATGGCGGAAGTGGCAATTGTCAGTATCGGCAAGATGGAAGAGCGTCTGTCCGCCAGTTCAGATGAGGCACTGGATGCGGAAGCTATCAGTGAAGTGGCCTCCAGGGTGGCCGGGCATCTCAGGCGGCGTACTGCCGGTGATGATGAGATGGAATATAATCTCCAGGTGGAAGATCTGGAACGCCGTTTCCGTCTGACCGCACTGCGTGCCGAGCGCGGGGAGCTGTATCACCAGCGTGCGACCCGTAATATCAGCAATGAAACCCTGCAGCTGCTGCTGCATGACCTGGATCTGCTGGAAGCCCTGCTGGTTGAGAAAGAAACATAACCGATGCCGTTACTGATTATTACCACAATTCTGTGGGCCGCATCGTTCAGCCTGATTGGCGAGTATCTCGCCGGTCAGGTGGACAGCTGGTTCTCTGTGTTAGTCCGTGTGTCGCTGGCGGCACTGGTTTTTCTGCCGTTTCTGCGCTGGCGCGGGATCGCCCCGAAAGTCATTCTGATGTATATGGCGGTGGGCGCCTGTCAGCTCGGCATTATGTATCTCTTTGTTTTCCATGCCTACAACTACCTGACCGTTGCGGAATTCCTGCTGTTTACCGTGCTGACACCCTTGTATGTGACACTGATTTATGACCTGCTGGAGCGGCGTGGTCTGCGCTGGGGTTATGTGTTCAGTTCGCTGCTGGCGGTGATTGGTGCGGCGGTGATCCGCTATGATCATCTCAGTGATTCTTTCTGGACGGGGCTGATTCTGGTACAGCTGGCGAATATCTTCTTTGCCATCGGTCAGGTCGGTTACAAGCGGCTGATGGAAGTGCATCCGCTGGTGCAGCGCACGGCGTTTTCCTGGTTCTACCTCGGTGCCTGTGTGGTGGCGCTGGCGGGCTGGCTGCTGTTCGGTAATTTCGCCAAAATACCGTCCACGCAGTTACAGTGGGGTGTCCTGCTGTGGCTGGGAATAGGTGCTTCCGGAATCGGCTACTTTATGTGGAACTACGGCGCCACACAGGTGGACGCCGGAACACTCGCGATCATGAACAACATGATGGTTCCGGCGGGATTACTGGTGAACTTTGCCATCTGGCAGCAGCATCCAAACTGGCTCACGTTCAGCATTGGCGCAACCCTGATTGTGGCATCCCTGTGGGTGCACCGGGTATGGATACTGAAGCCGTCTTTACAAAAGGCAGATTGTCCACCGCGTGCTGACGCGTCGCGCGAATAAACGACTCAACAGCCGGCTGGCGCTGTTCCCCGCTGCGGTTTGCGGCATACAGCCGGCTCCACAATCCTTCACCTAAGGTTTTGGTCACCACCATTCCCTGTCTTTCAAAATTCTCCACCGCCCAGTGCGGCAGTGCGGCGATCCCCATGCGGGCGGCGACCATCTGGATCATCAGCAGGGTGTTATCCACGGTTTTTATCTGAGGGGAAACACCGGCCGGTTGCAGGAAACGCCGCCAGATATCAAAGCGCTGACGCTGTACCGGATAAATCAGCAGGGTTTCTGCAGTCAGATCCTGCGGCTGGATATGCAGACGGCGGGCCAGCGGATGATCCGGCGCCATCACCAGCTTTACCTCATAATCAAACAGCGGCGTGTATGTCAGCTTCCCGTTGTGCTGCTCATCAATATCGGATGTCAGCACCACATCGAGTTCGCGTTTCAGCAGTTCCGGCTGCGGATCAAAACTGACCCCGGAAGTGAAATCGACATTAATCTGCGGCCAGCTCTCGCGGAAATGCGCCAGAGCGGGGGTCAGCCACTGAATGCAGCTGTGGCACTCAATCGCCACGCGCAGCGCGGTCAGTCCCGGCTCATTGCATTCACGGATAGCATCTTTCACCAGCGGCAGCACCTGCTCCGCCAGCTGTAACAACACCTGTCCCTGCGGGGTGAATTGCAGCGGCTGGGTTTTGCGGATAAAAATCCGGTAGCCGAGCCGGTGCTCCAGTTCACTGAACTGATGGGAAAGGGCGGATTGTGTCTGATGCAACGCACCTGCTGCTCCCGCGAGCGACCCTGACTGATTCAGTGCCTGAATCGTTTTTAAATGTTTTATTTCTATCATGAGGAACCTTCAGGTTAGCGATGAAGAATTTGCGCTTGTTTCTTATACAGTACCCGTTGATTATGGATGTGTAAACATCTGGATGGCTAAATGATAGGATTTTTTATGACGACACATAATCACACTCTGGGTTTTCCGCGCATCGGTCTGAAAAGAGAACTGAAAAAAGCGCTTGAAGGTTACTGGGCAGGACAGATTTCACAGGATGAGCTGCGCGATAACGGCCGTGAATTACGCCGCCGTCACTGGCAGCTGCAAAAAGAGGCCGGGGTTGAATTATTACCGGTCGGGGATTTCGCCTGGTACGATCATGTTCTCGGCACCAGCCTGCTGTTCGGTAATGTGCCACCACGCCATGCCGGTGCCGACGGGAAAATTGACCTCGATACCCTGTTCCGTATTGCCCGCGGCCGTGCACCTTCCGGTGAACCGGCGGCTGCGGCGGAAATGACCAAATGGTTTAATACCAACTATCACTACATTGTGCCGGAGTTTCAGCGCGGGCAAACCTTCACCGTGAGCTGGCCGCAGCTGTTTGACGAGGTGGATGAGGCGCTGGAGCAGGGCTTTGCGGTTAAACCGGTGCTGCTCGGCCCGGTAACCTATCTGTGGCTCGGCAAAGTGAAAGGGGCTCAGTTTGACCGCTTATCATTACTGCCGTCACTGTCAGAAGCCTATAAAAACGTGCTGGAAAAGCTGGCGCAGCGCGGTATTGAGTGGATTCAGATTGATGAACCGGCTCTGGTGCTGGATCTGCCGCCGGAGTGGCAGGATGCTTACCGTACGGCATATGATGCTTTGCAGGGACATGCAAAACTGCTGCTGACCACTTATTTTGACGGAGTAAGCCATCACTTACCGCTGATCCGTGAGTTACCGGTGCAGGGGCTGCACGTCGATTTTGTCGCGGGCAGTGATGATATTCAGGCCATCCACGACGCATTACCGGCCGACTGGCTGCTCTCTGCCGGCCTGATTAACGGGCGCAACGTCTGGCGTGCCGATCTGCGGCAGAAATATGATGTAATCGCCCCGCTGGCCGGAAAACGTGACCTGTGGATCGGGACATCCTGCTCATTGCTTCACAGCCCGATTGACCTGCGTGATGAAACCAAACTGGATGAAGAAGTCAAAAGCTGGTTTGCCTTCGCACAGCAGAAATGTGAGGAACTGGCATTGCTGACCCGCGCGGTCAATAGCGGCTCGGCAGATGATATCGCCGCGCTGGCGGAATACAGTGCCCCGATTACCCGCCGCCGTGATTCTTCCCGTGTTCACAATGCTGCGGTGGCTGCCCGGCTGGCGGCGGTAACCGCCCGCGACAGCGAACGCGCCGCGCCGTATGCCGAACGCGCAGAGGAACAGCGCCGCCGTTTTAACCTGCCGCTGTGGCCGACCACCACAATCGGATCTTTCCCGCAAACCACGGAAATCCGCGGGCTGCGTCTGAACTTCAAAAAAGGGAATATCGATAAAGCGTTCTACCGCACTAATATCTCTGAACATATTAAGCAGGCGATTAATGAGCAGGAACGGCTCGGACTGGATGTGCTGGTTCACGGCGAAGCGGAACGTAATGACATGGTGGAGTATTTCGGTGAGCATCTCGACGGCTATGTCTTTACGCAGAACGGCTGGGTGCAGAGCTACGGCTCGCGCTGTGTGAAACCGCCGGTGATTATCGGTGATATCAGCCGTCCGGAACCGATCACCGTTGACTGGGCGACCTACGCGCAATCCCTCACCAGCAAGCCGGTGAAAGGCATGCTGACCGGGCCGGTGACCATTCTCTGCTGGTCATTCCCGCGCGAGGATGTCAGCCGTGAAACCATTGCCAAACAGATTGCTCTGGCACTGCGTGATGAAGTGGACGATTTGCAGAAAGCCGGGATCGGTATTATCCAGATAGATGAACCGGCACTGCGCGAAGGGCTGCCGCTGCGCCGGGCAGAATGGGCGGAGTATCTCACCTGGGCGGTGGATGCCTTCCGGCTGAATGCGGCGGTCGCGGAAAATGACACTCAGATCCACACCCATATGTGTTACTGCGAATTCAATGACATCATGGATTCTATTGCGGCGCTGGATGCGGATGTGATCACCATTGAAACATCACGTTCGGATATGGAACTGCTGGAAGCATTTGAAGACTTCGATTATCCGAATGAAATCGGGCCGGGTGTTTATGATATTCACTCGCCGAATGTGCCGGAAGTGGAGTGGATTGAAGCCCTGCTGCGCAAAGCGTCGGATAAGATTGCGGTGGAGCGTCTGTGGGTTAACCCGGACTGCGGCCTGAAAACACGCGGCTGGGATGAAACCCGCAAAGCCCTGGCGAACATGGTGGAAGCGGCGCGCCGTCTGCGGGAAAATCCGCTGACATCCCGCTGAGTTTATTTATATATAAAGAAGAAAAAAGCCGGTCAGTAATGACCGGCTTTGTGTTATGTGCTGTCAGCTGACCGGACGGAAATCCGGCCCGCTGAAGCAGCGTGTCGCCCGGCCGCGCTCGATCTGGTGATGTGACCGGTGGCGCTCGCCGTTCAGTGATGCGGACTGCTGTTGCTGATATTGGCTCAGATGCCATTCAATCAGGCGGCAGGCCAGTTTTTTGTTGGCGTGCTGGCTGCGTTCAGACTGCACTTTAACCGAGATACCGGTGGCAATGTGCGTGGCACGGACAGCGGATTCTGTCTTATTCACATGCTGGCCGCCCGGCCCCTGTGATTTCAGACGTTCAAAGACAATCTCACTGTCTGATACTGCCTGCGGTGCAGTAAAACGACGGATGCCGATAAACCAGTTTTTACGCCGGTGTTTCGGGCGGAGCGGGCTGGCACACTGCCACTGCAATGTCCCGCACCAGCGATCCGCCAGAGCATCCGCATGTTCTCCGTCCAGTGACAGCAGGGCGGAATGCAGGCCGTGCTGTGACGGCATTTCCTCCGCAAAGATCACTGTGACCGACGACTGTGCAGCCTCCTGCAAAAAGAGGCGCAGCGCGTGCTTCACCGCCAGACAGCACTCTTCCGGGCCGTGAGCGGCAGAAAACTGTAATAACATCAGCAGCACTCCCCGCTCGTTTTGTAGGTCAGCAACGGTTTCAGCCGCGCCACCACGGTAATCAGCCCGGCACCTGACAGGCTTTCAATCACAGTCTCAATGGATTTATAGGACTGCGGTGCTTCCTCATAAATCAGCTGCTTATTAGCGCAGATCACCCGGCTGCCGAGATCGGTACGGGATAACTGCGCCGGGGTATAGCGGTGAGAAAGGCGTCCTTTGCACTCGGTGCGCATCCATTTACGTCCCGCGCCGTGCGCGAGAGAGTAAAGGCTGTCAGCGGTTGCATGTGGTTTCACCAGATAACTGTAATCACCGCGTGAGCCGGGGATCACCACATAATCATGATCCACCGGGGTTGCCCCTTTCCGGTGCAGCCAGCCGTTACGGCCGTTCACCGTGCAGGCTTCCACCAGGTTGTGATTGATATCGAGTATTGCCTCACCGTTGGTACGCAGCTGCTGCATCATCCGCAGTGCAATCAGCGCCCGGTTGTGCTGTGCAAAATCCAGCGCCTGCTGATGTGCTGCCAGATATTCCGTCGCTTCCGGCGTGTTCTCTGTCAGCCCGTCGTGGCTGAACTGCTCAACATGATGACGCAGAACCATTTGCCCCAGCCCGCGTGAACCGCTGTGAACCAGCAGCACCATACGCTGTTTATCCAGCCCGGACGCGGCAAACAGGCCGTCATCACAGACTTTATCGATTTGCTGAAACTCAGCAAAATGATTTCCGCCGCCGACAGAAGACAGAGAAGCGGCAAACGGATGTGATGCGAAGTGATCGCTCACATGCTCTGCCAGCCAGTCTGCGTCCGCATGGTCATGCATGCTGCGCAGTTGCTTTTCAGCTTTGTCTGCGTTGAGTTTGCTGACTTTCAGCTCAGTCTGATACAGCGCCATACCGCAGCCGATGTCGTTACCGACCAGCGCGGGATAAAAACGGCCTTCAGAGAAAAATGCCGCACCCACCGGATAGCCTCTGCCGGGATGCAGATCCGGCATACCGGCAACAGCCGTCATACCCGGTAATTGTGCGGTGGTGATCAGTTGTTGAATCGCGTTACTTTCGATCCACGTCGCATCCGAGGCGATATAAGAGACGCCCGGCGCGACAAAATGCATATAATTGCCCATAATCCATTCCGGAAAATAGTGAAAATTCGGGTTTATGGCGGGCAGTCAGGAAGAAACAGAGAGGTAACAGGGACGGGTAATACGGAGAAATAACGCTGTAATACCGGTGTGATAATCAGTTCTGCAAGAGCCCGCAAAGAGTGCACAGTAATGTTGTCATATGAACCTCCTTACGTTCTGAAAGTGATTGTCAGCACGCATCGCGTGCCGGAATGGTGCGGATAGTAGAGTGAGGCGGATAAAAAATCAACCTGTGTTTTGTTTTTTCAGAGAGCAGTACGGTGACATTTTCAGCATAAACCGTTGTTTATGTGATTTGAATCTCATTTTTATGTAATTGATTCATCGTCATGTATCAATGAAGTGATAATAATCACTAAATTTTGTGTGGTGACACGTTACAGTGTCCTCAATAATCATTTTTTCGCTAAGGAGTTCAGGATGGCTGATGTATTTCATTTAGGTTTGACTAAAGCAGATTTACAGGGTGCGACGCTGGCTATCGTACCGGGCGATCCGAACCGGGTCGAAAAAATTGCCCGCCTGATGGATAATCCTGTTCATCTCGCGTCTCTGCGTGAATTCACCTCATGGCGCGGCGAACTGGACGGCAAAGCGGTCATCGTCTGCTCAACCGGTATCGGCGGCCCGTCCACCTCTATCGCGGTGGAAGAACTGGCCCAACTGGGGATCCGCACATTCCTGCGTATCGGTACCACCGGTGCGATTCAGGAAAACATCAATGTCGGTGATGTCCTTGTGACCACGGCGGCTGTGCGCCTGGATGGTGCAAGTCTGCATTTCGCGCCGATGGAATTCCCGGCCGTGGCTGACTTTGAATGTACCACCGCGCTGGTCAATGCGGCGAAAGCAGCCAAAGCAACAGTTCATATTGGTGTGACCGCTTCTTCTGATACTTTCTATCCGGGCCAGGAGCGTTATGATACCTTCAGCGGCCGTGTGACCCGCCGGTTCAAAGGATCAATGAAAGAGTGGCAGGAAATGGGCGTGATGAACTTTGAAATGGAATCCGCCACACTGCTGACCATGTGTGCCAGCCAGGGGCTGCGTGCCGGGATGGTTGCGGGCGTTATCGTTAACCGCACCCAGCAGGAAATTCCTGATGAAGCGAAGATGAAGAAAACCGAATCCAATACCCTGGATATTGTGGTGGAAGCCGCCCGTCATCTCATCTGATCGTCACCGGTTTCATGAATCAAGCCGTATCGCCGGGTTTTCCGGTGATGCGGCTTTTTTTTAATCATTCATTCTGTAAATCTGATACAGTGATCGTGCCGAACATACTGATAATAATGATAAAGAGGTATCAATGACCAGACAGCCATTACCGCATCCTTCCGTACTGCCGCTCGACGGCGGGATCAATTTCCGTGACCTGGGAAACAAAGTGCTGCCGGACGGCAGTAAAATCAAACCCGGCCTGCTGTTCCGCGCCGGGGCGCTGGATCGCCTGAGCGACAACGACTTAACCCGCCTGACAGAGCAGAATCTGTTTCAGATCCTGGATTACCGCGACAGCGGCGAAATTGCTGATAAACCGGATCGTCTCTGGAATGGCGCGCTGTACACGAACGCACCGGCAAATCCGATGTCAAAGGAAGTGGATGCTAACCTTGAGAAACTCGGCAATGAAGCGCTGACGGAGTTTGATCCGAAAGCCTTTATGCTGCGCCTCTATGAACTGCTGCCGCTGGGCAACCCTGCGTATCATGCACTCGGCGATATGCTGCGCAACCCGGAAAAAGGCGGCATTGTGCAGCACTGTGCGGTCGGTAAAGACCGGACCGGTGTGGGTTCGGCACTGGTGCTGTTTGCACTCGGCGCGGATACCGATATGGTGATGGAAGATTACCTGCTGACCAATGACACGCTGGCACCTTACCGCCATGAACTGCTGGCGGAACACGCGAAAACCATGTCGGAAGCGGTGGTGGATAAATTCGCCTATGTTTACTCCGTACAGCCTGATTTCCTGAATACCGCACTGAAAAGTATTCACTCTCATTATGGCAGTATTGATACCTGGCTGGCGAAAGATATCGGGCTGACAACAGCAGTCCGCGACAAAATCCGCAACCATTTCCTTGAGTAATATCAGACAATAAGGGGGATTTTCTGGCACCGGCAGATATTATCACCACCGTTACCGCATTTGTCCGTGAACATGAGATCTGGGCATTGCCGATCGTTTTCGTGCTGGCATTCGGTGAATCTCTCGCATTCCTTTCCCTGTTGTTTCCGGCAACAGTGATTCTGCTCGGAGTCGGGGCGCTGATCGGGGAGGGAGGGCTGAATTTTCTGCCGGTCTTCCTCGCGGCGGCCACCGGTGGCTTTTTCGGCGACTGGATCTCCTATTACATCGGCTACTACTACAAGGATAATGTCCGTCATATGTGGCCAATTTCCCGCTCGCCGCAAACTCTGGTCAGAGGGCATCAGTTCTTTGAGAAATGGGGAATATGGGGTGTCTTTTTCGGGCGCTTCTTCGGGCCGTTCCGTGCGGTGGTACCGCTGGTGGCCGGGATCTGTGCAATGCCGCAGCGTCATTTTCAGCTGGCGAACCTGTCTTCTGCCGTGATCTGGGCATTCGGCCTGCTGGCCCCCGGCGCGTTCGGGCTGAAATGGATGGCCGGGCTGATGGGCGGATAGCGCCGCATTTTCACCGGATTACATTGATTTTTGCGTGACGCGCCGAAAAAAACGGCGGACAGCAAAAAGACAGTGGACATCTGTACAGTGCTATTTTACCGTAAGCGGCGTAAGTGACTCGCGGAGGAGACGGCCATCGTGGATATTCAGTGGCTTTATGGTTTTATCGGCATTCTGAGCGGTATTCTGCTGGGCGGCGGTGTGGTCTGGTTCAGTCTGCAACAGCGGCTGGCGGACAAAAACCGGCTGTTACAGGATAATATTGCGCAACTGGCTCTGCTGGATGAAACCCGGCGTCAGGCTGCATACTGGCAGCAGGCCAGGGAGCAGAGTGAACAGTCACTGGAAAATGCCCGTCATATCAGTGCACAACAGGAAGCGGAAATCCGTGAGCTGACCACCCGGCTGGAAGAAAGCCGCCTGGCCGCCGAAGAAAAACAGCGGTTGCTGCTTAACAGTGAGCAGCGCCTGAATACTCAGTTTGAAAACCTGGCCGCCCGTATTTTTGAACAGAGCGGCCGCCGGACAGATGAACTCAACCGCCAGAGCCTGTCCATGCTGCTGCGCCCGTTCCGTGAACAGCTGGATAACTTTAACCGGCAGGTGCAGGAAAGTTACAGCCAGGAAAGCCGCGAGCGCCACACTCTGACACATGAAATTCAGCGCCTGCAGCAGCTCAATCTGCGGATGGCGCAGGAAGCCGTCAATCTCACCAATGCCCTGAAAGGCGACAACAAAATGCAGGGGAACTGGGGGGAAACTATTCTTGCCCGTATCCTGGAAGCCTCCGGTCTGCGCGAGGGGCATGAATTCGCCACTCAGGTCAGTCTGAAAAATGAACAGCAAAGCCGTTATCAGCCCGATGTGGTGATTTACCTGCCGCAGAACAAACAGGTGATTGTGGATGCCAAAGTATCGCTGGTGGCCTACGAGCGTTACTTCAACAGTGACACCCCGGAAGCCCGGCAGACGGCACTGACGGAACATATCAACTCTGTGCGTCAGCATATCCGCGGCCTGAGCCGCAAAGAATATCAGGATCTCAGCGGGATTAACTCGCTGGATTATGTACTGATGTTTATCCCGGTTGAACCGGCGTTTCTGGCGGCGGTCGGGCAGGAGAGTGTATTGCTGGATGAAGCCCTCAGAAGCAATATCATGCTGGTCAGCCCGTCCACACTGCTGGTGGCGCTGCGGACAATCGCCAATCTCTGGCGTTATGAACATCAGCATGAAAACAGTCAGGCAATTGCACAGCGTGCCGCCCGTCTCTATGACAAACTCCGCCTGTTTACCGAGGAAATGGACGGTATCGGCCAGGCGCTGGATAAAGCCCAGAATACCTATCACGGGGCGATGAAAAAACTGACCACCGGCCGGGGAAATCTGCTGTCACAGGCAGAAAGCTTCCGTGAGCTGGGCGTTGAGGTAAAACGCCCGCTGGATGAAATTCTGGTGCAGAAAGCCCGTCTCAGTGAACAGCAGGATACCGCTGCGGATGAACTGCCGGAGGAGCAGGCTAATTTCGCAGAACAACACAATGGGCATAGGGTTTTGCGGTAAAGGCTGATACACTTTTCCGATCACTAATTCATGCACACAGGCAAAACAGGCAAGAAGAGAATGGAAGAGCAATCCCGGGATACAATCGATTTTGGTTTTCGTACTGTTAACAGAAACGAAAAAGCAGGTATGGTGGCAAACGTCTTTCATTCTGTTGCCGCAAAATACGATCTGATGAATGACCTGATGTCTTTCGGCATCCATCGTGTCTGGAAACGTTTTACTATTGATGCCAGTGGTGTCCGCCGTGGTCAGCGGGTGCTGGATCTTGCCGGGGGAACCGGTGATTTCACTGCAAAATTCTCCCGTATGGTCGGCGAAAATGGTCAGGTGATCCTCGCGGATATCAACGATTCCATGCTGAAAATGGGCCGGGAAAAGCTGCGTAACCACGGGGTTGTCGGCAATGTGAATTATGTTCAGGCGAACGCCGAAGAACTGCCGTTCCCGGATGACTACTTCAACTGCATCATCATCTCTTTCGGGCTGCGCAATGTCACCGATAAAGACAAAGCACTCCGTTCCATGTTCCGTGTGTTAAAACCGGGCGGCCGCCTGCTGGTGCTGGAATTCTCCAAACCGGTGATTGAACCGCTGAGTAAAGTATATGACGCATACTCCTTCCACGTGCTGCCGCGTATCGGGCAGGCGGTTGTGAATGATGCGGACAGCTACCGCTATCTTGCCGAATCCATCCGCATGCATCCGGATCAGGAAACCCTGAAAGGCATGATGGAAAATGCCGGATTTGAGCATGTTTCCTACACCAATATGACCGGCGGCATTGTGGCGCTGCATAAAGGATTCAAATTCTGATATGGCTGATACGTTTGCAGAAAATATCCCGTCTCCTGTCAGTCCGCAGGCACTTTACCCTGTGGTTGCCGGATTTCTGGAAACGGTACTCAACCGGCTGTTGTACAGTGAAAATGTACTGAAACCGGCCCGCGCCCGTCTGACCGGCAAAACACTGACCCTCAGGCTGACAGAGCCGGATATGCAGTTCACGCTGATCTTCAGTGAAAAACAGCTGGATGTGATTTCCCGCTGGGAAGACCCGGCAGACTGTGTGCTGCAAACCCGTTTTCTCACGCTGCTGAAACTGAAAGACAAACAACAGCTTTCAGCTCTGATCCGGCAGGGTGATGTCATTATTGACGGCGATATGCAGGTCATTCAGCACTTTTCAGCACTGCTGGATATGGCGGAATGGGATCCGGCACATTATCTGGCACCGTATACCGGCGATATTGCCGCACAGACACTGACTCAGATTGCCGTAAAAGGCGGGCAGTTTATCCGTCGGGCGGTATGCCGTCAGCAGGAATATCTGACCGGCGCGCTCACCCGTGAGTGGGCACTTGCTCCTTCCGCGCTGGAAGCCGCTCATTTCTGTGATGAAGTTGCGGATGCTGCACAAACCGCAGATGAACTTGAGATGCGCCTCGCCCGTCTGGAAAAAAAAGCAGGAACCGGGTATGAGACCGAGTGAAATAAAACGCCTCTATTTTATCATCCGCACTCTCCTGAATTACGGGCTGGATGAACTGATCCCTAAAAACCGTCTGAGCTGGGCAATCCGTCTCTGGCGCCGTTCACTGTTCTGGATGCCGAACAAGCATAAAGACAAAGTGCTGGGTGAGCGTCTGCGTCTGGCTCTTCAGGAACTGGGGCCGGTGTGGATAAAGTTCGGTCAGATGCTCTCCACCCGCCGGGACTTGTTCCCGCCGGCCATTGCTGACCAGCTGGCACTGTTGCAGGATCGCGTTTCATCATTTGACGGCAATCTGGCAAAGAAAACCATTGAAGATGCCCTGGAAGGGCCGGTGGAAACCTGGTTTGATGATTTTGATATCACACCGCTGGCATCCGCCTCGATTGCCCAGGTGCACACTGCAGTTCTGAAAGAAAACGGGCAGGCGGTGGTACTGAAAGTGATCCGTCCGGATATTTTGCCGGTGATCCAGGCTGATATTCATCTGATGTACCGGCTGGCGAACATGGTTCCTCTGTTACCGGACGGCAGACGTCTGCGGCCGAAAGAGGTCGTCCGCGAGTATGAAAAAACATTGCTGGATGAGCTGAATCTGCAACGCGAAGCGGCTAATGCCATTCAGCTGCGGCGTAATTTTGAAAACAGCCCGATGCTCTATGTGCCGGAGGTTTATCCGGATCTCTGCCGTGAAAATGTGCTGATCATGGAGCGTATCTACGGCATTCCGGTTTCTGATATTGCGGCTCTGCATGAGCAGGGCACAAACATGAAACTGCTGGCCGAGCGTGGCGTGCAGGTCTTCTTCACGCAGGTTTTCCGTGACAGTTTCTTCCATGCGGATATGCATCCCGGTAATATTTTTGTCAGCCGCGAGCATCCGGACGATCCTCAGTATATCGGTATCGACTGCGGTATTGTCGGTTCACTGAATAAAGAAGATAAGCGCTATCTCGCGGAAAACTTTATTGCCTTCTTCAACCGTGATTACCGTAAAGTGGCTGAGCTGCATGTGGATTCCGGCTGGGTTCCGCCGGATACCAATGTGGAAGATTTTGAATTTGCTATCCGTACGGTGTGTGAACCGATTTTTGAAAAACCGCTGGCAGAAATCTCTTTCGGTCATGTGTTGCTGAACCTGTTCAATACCGCCCGGCGCTTTAATATGGAAGTTCAGCCGCAACTGGTTTTATTACAGAAAACCCTGCTGTATGTTGAGGGGCTCGGACGCCAGCTTTATCCGCAGCTGGATCTGTGGAAAACCGCGAAACCATTCCTTGAATCGTGGCTGAAAAGTCAGATTGGCGTGAAAGCCGTGATCCGTAGTATCAAAGAAAAAGCACCGTTCTGGGCGGAAAAACTACCGGAATTACCGGAACTGGTGTATGACAGTCTTAAACAGCAGCGCCGTCTTCAGTCCGGTGTTGAGCGGCTGGCAGAGCAGATGAAACAGCAGCAGGCTGCTCAGCGGAAAGCAAATTTCTCACTGGGTATCGGTGCGACATTGTTTGTCTGTGCGAGCTTATTCTATCTGGCCGGAGCACCGGTTGCACCCTGGGTTCTGATGTTTTTTGGTATACTTACCTGGGTAACAGGATGGTGGCAATCCGGTAAAATGAAGTAAAGATTGAGTTAAAGCAAGGTTTCAGCCTATGTCGTGTATTTCCGTATACGGCTGTGGTTGTATATAATGAAGTAAGTAGGTCCATATCAATTTGAGGTAAAACTAATGGCCGGTATTAATATTTGGCAATTGTTAATTATTGCTGTGATTGTTGTACTCCTGTTCGGAACAAACAAACTCCGTACTCTGGGATCTGATTTAGGTGCATCTATCAAAGGCTTTAAAAAAGCTATCGGTGATGAAGATCAGAACAAAGCAGATACAACAACAGCCGGAAAAGACGCGGATTTTGAACAAAAAAATATCGCAGAAAAGAAAGCTGATTCAGCTGAGCAGCCAGAGAATAAAAACAAAGAGCAGGTATAACCCGTGTTTGACATCGGTTTTGGTGAACTGATCTTAGTATTGGTTATCGGACTTGTGGTTCTGGGACCTGAACGCCTTCCGGTTGCTGTGAAAACAGTAGCCGGCTGGATCCGTGTGATGCGTTCAATGGCTGCCAATGTGCAGAATGAACTGACGCAGGAACTCAAACTTCAGGAATTGCAGGATAACCTGAAAAAGATGGAAGAGCAGGCCGGTAAAGCCATTTCACCTGAATTGAAGGCGTCGATGGATGAACTGAAAGAAGCAGCTGATACATTACGCCGCTCTTATCAGGAACCGGTGGATACACTGAAAAAGCAGTTCGACCCGGAAGCACTGGCCGATCAGGAACTTGAAATTCCGTCTGTCCGTCCGGCATCAGCCGGCACTCCGGCGTCGGAAAATCCGGCTCCGGCAGCACCATCTCCGGCCGTTGCTGAGGAAGCCCCTGTCCGGCCATCACCGGAAGTCAGTGATACAGAACCTGCACCGTCACCGGTAACCGTTGCTGCGTCAGATTCACAGAAACATTAATAGATTACGGTAAAAGTACGTTATGGCTGTTGAAGACACGCAACCGCTGATCACTCATTTAATCGAATTACGAAAACGCATTCTCAACAGCCTGATTGCAGTCTTTGTTGTGTTTGTTGCGCTGGCGTATTTCTCAAATGATATCTATCAGCTGGTATCCTCGCCGCTGGTGAGCAAACTGCCGCAGGGTTCGAACATGATCGCAACGGATGTTGCATCACCGTTCCTGGCGCCGATTAAGCTGACCATTATGGTCTCCATTTTTATTTCGGCACCGTACATCCTGTATCAGGTCTGGGCTTTTATTGCACCGGCGCTGTATAAGCATGAACGCCGGTTGTTAATGCCGCTGCTGTTTTTCAGCACCGTGCTGTTTTATATGGGGATGGCATTCGCGTATTTTGTTGTCTTCCCGCTGGCGTTTGGTTTCTTTACCTCGACAGCACCGCAGGATGTGGTCATTGCGACAGATATTAATAACTATCTCAGCTTTGTCATGGCGCTGTTTATGGCGTTTGGTATCTCCTTTGAGGTGCCGATTGCCATTATCCTGTTGTGCTGGAGTGGTGCGACGACTGTTGCCTCACTGAAGCAGAAGCGGCCGTATATTCTGGTCGGGGCTTTTGTGGTGGGAATGCTGCTGACACCACCGGATGTGTTCTCGCAGACGCTGCTGGCTATCCCGATGTATCTGTTGTTTGAAATCGGTGTGTTCTTTGCCCGTTTCTATGTACCGCGCAGTAAAGCACAACCGCAGGATGAAGAAGCCGAAGAGTAATGCGATACTGCTTCAGGTAAAAACCGCCTTAATAACAGGGCGGTTTTTTGTTTCCGGGTGACGGAGATACTCAGAGTTTCCGGATAAAGCTGGTGTTATCCACTTTTTTGGTCAGCTCTTTACTGATCAGCGTCAGCAGCAGCACGGAGCGGGTGTCGCCGTCCGGCTCCTGATAAATCGCTTCCAGGCCTTTAAACATCCCTTCAGTGATTTCCACAATATCTCCGGGCTGCGGAACATTTTGCTCTGACAGGCTGACACATTCGGCATTTTTCAGCTCTTCAATCAATGATGCGGGAACAACGGCAGGCAGTGGTCCGAAACGGACGAAATGATTGACGCCGCGCGTTGAGTTAATCGTGGTTGTATGAATAGTCTCGGGATCAAAAGAAATAAACAGGTAATTCGGGAACAGGGGCTCATTGACCGTCACACGTTTGCCGCGAACCACTTTTTCAATATTCGCCATCGGTGTCAGGCATTCCACCTGCTGCCGCTGCAAATGTTCCATTGCCCGCGGAAGTTGTCCGCGTTTGCAGTACAATAAATACCAATCCTTCATTACGCTATCCAACACAAACGGGGGCTTATATAAAGCCTGATAATAACAAATTTGTTTTACTATGAATGCAACAAATGGTGATTTAAGACAAATGAGTGTGAATTCAGTCCCTTATTTGAGTTGCTTTTTACCGTAGAATGATGTCATTTAATGAGTTATAAACTAATTATCATATTTATAATGACAGAATAATAAGGGCAATGTCGATGGACATTTTTTTACTCAGTAACGGCAAACTTTCCGGTAATCCGCAATGGCTCAGCTATGCACAGGAGCGCATCCGGGCAATGATAAAAACCCGCGGGATCCGCTCTGCGGTACTGATTGCATATGCCGTTATCCGTGCAGATCACGACCAGCGTGCCCGTGAACTTTCCGAAGCGCTGGGCATTGATGTTACCTGCATCGAACATTTTGATTCCCCGGTTCAGGCTGTCGAAAATGCGGAATGCATTCTTGTCAGCGGCGGAAATACCTGGCTGCTGAATCAGTTACTGCATGAGAATGGCCTGGTTGTGCCAATCCAGCGCGCGATTCGTGAACGGAATATTCCGTATATCGGCTGGAGTGCCGGGTGTAACGTTGCTACGCCGAGCATCCGGACCACCAATGATATGCCGGTACGTAACTGCGTGGTGATGCCGTCTCTGGGGCTGTTCCCTGTTCAGATTAACCCTCACTATATTGATGCGGTCATCAGCGGCCATATGGGTGAAACCCGTGATGAGCGGATTGCGGAATTTTGTGCCATCAATCCGGATGAGATTGTTGTGGCGCTGCGTGAAGGCAGCGGCTTCCATATCACCGGAAATGAGCTGCACTACTTCAGCGGCAAAAATGAAGGATTCAAACTCTTTCAGCACAACAAAACATTCCCGGAACAATTTGATACCAGCGCCCTGGCAGACCGGGTTCCGTTCCGCTGCTGTTGATCCCTGTACTTGTAACAGTGGGCGGGATTCCTATAATGGAGTCCCTTCCACCTGCTGACAGATTAATAACATAATGAAATATCGGGACCTGAGAGATTTTCTCACCATTCTGGAAAGTCAGGGCGAGCTTAAACGGATCAAAACTGAAGTCGATCCTTACCTCGAAATGACGGAAATTGCTGATCGCACACTGCGTGCGGGCGGCCCTGCATTGCTGTTTGAAAATCCGAAAGGTTATTCAATGCCGGTGCTCTGTAATCTGTTCGGCACAACCAAACGGGTTGCGATGGGAATGGGGCAGGAAGATGTCAAAGCACTGCATGATGTCGGTAAACTGCTGGCTTTCCTGAAAGAACCGGATCCGCCGAAAGGGTTCCGTGATCTTATCGATAAGCTGCCGAAGTTTAAGCAGGTTCTCAATATGCCGACCAAACGGCTGAGTTCCGCACCGTGTCAGACGCATGTTTTCACCGGCGATGACGTGGATCTGACAAAAATCCCGGTTATGCATTGCTGGCCGGATGATGCGGCACCGCTGATTACCTGGGGACTGACCGTCACCCGGGGGCCGTTTAAAGATCGCCAGAATTTAGGTATTTACCGCCAGCAGGTTCTGGGGAAAAATAAACTGATTATGCGCTGGTTATCGCATCGCGGCGGCGCACTCGATTTTCAGGAATGGTGTCAGGCACACCCGGGGGAACGTTTCCCTGTTGCGGTGGCCTTGGGCGCTGATCCTGCGACAATTCTCGGTGCGGTGACGCCGGTTCCGGATACCTTATCCGAATACGCCTTTGCGGGGTTACTGCGCGGTAATAAATCCGAAGTGGTGAAATGCATTTCTAATGACCTGGAAGTTCCTGCCGGTGCTGAAATTATCCTTGAAGGGTATATTGAGCCGGGCGAAACCGCACCGGAAGGGCCGTACGGGGATCATACCGGTTATTATAATGAAGTGGATTATTTCCCTGTCTTCACGGTCACACATATTACCCAGCGTGATGAACCTATCTATCACTCAACCTATACCGGTCGTCCGCCGGATGAGCCGGCAACTCTGGGTGTGGCACTGAATGAAGTGCTGGTGCCGATTCTGCAGAAACAGTTCCCTGAAATTGTCGATTTTTATCTGCCGCCGGAAGGGTGTTCATACCGCCTGGCCGTTGTCACCATGAAAAAGCAGTATGCGGGACATGCAAAGCGGGTCATGATGGGAGTCTGGTCGTATTTACGGCAATTTATGTACACTAAATTTGTCATTGTCTGCGATGATGATATCAATGCCCGTGACTGGAATGATGTGATCTGGGCGATCACCACCCGGATGGATCCGGCCCGGGACACTGTCATGATGGAGAATACCCCGATTGACTATCTCGATTTTGCATCTCCGGTATCGGGGCTGGGGTCGAAGATGGGACTGGATGCAACAAATAAATGGCCCGGCGAAACCTCGCGCGAGTGGGGCAAACCGATTGTTATGACCGATGAAGTCAGACAACGTGTTGACGCCATATGGGACGAATTAAATATTCTCGATAATTGAGGGAGCACATGGCAACGTTAAACTGCAAAGTTACCTCTGTTGAATCTATAACGGATACGGTATACCGCATAAAATTATTACCGGATGGTGATTTTTCATTCAAAGCCGGGCAATATCTGATGGTGGTGATGGATGAACGGGATAAGCGCCCGTTCTCAATGGCATCCGCGCCGTCATCCCGGCAGGAAATTGAGCTGCATATCGGAGCATCCGAATTTAATCTTTATGCGATGGCGGTGATGGACCGGATCCTGGATAACCGCCGGGTGACCATTGATATCCCGCACGGCAAAGCCTGGTTCCGGGAAAACAGTGACGCACCGATGCTCCTGATTGCCGGAGGAACCGGTTTTTCTTACACCCGTTCTGTTCTGCTGGCGGCACTGGAAGAAAATTCGCAGCGTGATATCACGTTTTACTGGGGTGCCAGAGAGCATGTTTATCTCTATGACCTCGGTGAATTGCAGGCTCTCGCCGAAACACATCCGAACCTGAAAATTATCCCTGTTGTTGAACAGCCGGATGATACCTGGCGCGGGCGCACCGGTACTGTGCTCAGTGCGGTGCTGGATGATTTTGGTTCACTGGCCGGAAAAGATATCTATATTGCCGGTCGTTTTGAAATGGCCAAAATCGCCCGCGAACGTTTCTGCCAGGAGCGTGGTGCAGATGCCGGCCGCCTGTTTGGTGATGCATTCGAGTTTATTTAAAGAAAATCCCGCCCCCTGACGGCGGGAGTATGCTGATAACAGGTCAGCTAAACAGTTAAAGCAGTATCAGCGACGTATTGTGCCGTGTGATGAAGCAGAAAACGTCGCTGTTATTTATAACGTTCTCAGTGATCAGCTGCGGACACGTTCAATCACGGTTGCTATCCCCTGACCGAAACCAATACACATCGTTGCCAGGCCGAACTGCGCATCCCGCTGCTCCATGACCGTCAGCAGTGAATTGATAATCCGGGTGCCGGAACAGCCGAGCGGATGCCCGAGTGCAATCGCGCCGCCATGCAGATTCACTTTGTCATCATAACAGTCAGATAATCCCATACCTTTCAGGCAGGCAAGTGCCTGTGCCGCAAATGCTTCGTTCAGTTCGATAACATCAATATCTGCCAGCGTCAGCCCGGCCTTTTTCAGAACTGCCTGTGTTGCCTGTACCGGTCCGTATCCCATCAGTGCCGGTTCACAGCCGGTAACACTCATCGCCCGAATCACCGCCCGCGGAGATAAACCATGCTCACGGGCATAGTGCTCCCCGGACAGCAGAGTTACGGATGCACCATCTGAGATTGCTGAGGAATTACCGGCGGTGACTGTACCGCTGACCGGATCAAATACCGGACTCAATGCCGAAAGTTCAGCAAGACTGCCGTTATCGCGTACGGTTTCATCCCGGGTGGCAATGACAGGTACTCCGGCCTGGTTATGACCCTGAACCGGATGGATTTCACGGCTGAATCTGCTATCACGGAATGCCTGTGCGGCCCGCTGATGTGAACGCAGAGCAAATTCATCCTGTGACTCACGGCTGACAGAAAACTGTCGTGCCAGTGCTTCGGCTGTCAGCCCCATCATGCCGGACGCTTTGGCCGTGTGCAGTGCGGCAGCCGGATTGATATCGATACCCTGTGTCATCGGGATATGACCCATATGTTCAACACCTCCTGCAAGTGCCAGTTTACCGTCACCGGTCTGAATCAGGCGGGCGGCATCATGCAGGGCCTGCATTGATGAACCGCACAGGCGGTTCACAGTGACGGCAGGCACGGTGTGCGGGATCTCTGTCAGCAGGGCGGCATGACGGGCTATGTTAAACCCCTGTTCCCCGGTCTGCTGCACACACCCCCAGATAATGTCATCAATATCGGCTGCATTGATATTGTTACGCTTTATCACTGCACTCATCACTTCTGCTGAGAGTGTGTCCGCACGGACATGCCGGAATATACCGTTTTTTGAGCGGCCCATTGAGGTGCGGAGACCATCAATTATCATGACTTTTTCCATATAAACCTCACTGTGCAGTAACAGGGTGACTATCCGGTTGCGGATAATAAGGAGTGTTATTAACAGCATGTGCCCGCAGACTGTCCGGAATGGTATAAAGCGGACCCAGTGTGCTGTATTGCTCTGCTTTTTCACAGAAAGCGCGGGTGCTGGTATCATCCAGATAACGGAAAATACCTCCCCGGAACGGCGGAAAACCAAGGCCGTAGACCAGAGCCAGGTCTGCTTCTGCCGGGCTGCTGATAATGCCTTCCTCGTAGCAGCGGATAACTTCGTTCACCATCGGAATCATCAGGCGGTCGATAATCTCGTCTGCAGTAAAGTCACGGGGCGTGCGTCCCAGTGGTGCAAGCACTTCTTCGAGCTGCTCATCGGGCTGTTTCTGCAGGTGGCCTTTGCCGTCATCAATATGGCGGTAAAACCCGAGGCGGCTTTTTTGCCCCAGCCGTTTCAGTCCGGCAAACAGACTGATGACATTGTGCTCTTCAACGACCATCCGGCCCGGATAGCCCTCAGCCATCACATGCTGTACATGATTAGCCGTATCCAGTCCGACAACATCGAGCAACAGCGCCGGTCCCATCGGCCAGCCGAATTCCTGTTCCATCACACGGTCAACCGTTTTAATATCCGCTCCGCCGGAGACCAGCAGAGAAAAGGCGTTCAGATACGGAAACAGTACCCGGTTGATAAAGAATCCCGGACAATCTCCCACCACAACCGGTGTTTTTCCCATTTTGTGGGCGTAGTGCACCACAGCGGCGATTGTATCGTCTGAGGTTTTCTCTCCCCGGATCACTTCAACCAGCGGCATTTTAGGTACGGGATTGAAAAAATGCATTCCGCAGAAATTGTGCGGGCGTTTCAGCGCCTGAGCCAGTTCACTGACAGGGATCGAAGAGGTGTTTGATGTCAGAATGCAGTGTTCACTAACCTGTTGTTCAATATCTGCCAGCACTTTTTGTTTGATGACTTTGTTCTCAACAACCGCTTCAACCACTATATCGCAGTCACTGAGTTCATTATCATGGCGGACAGGGTGGATAGCGGCGCGTATTCCGGCGGCCTGAACCACGGTCATTTTTCCTGACTGACACTGTTTTTCCAGCAATTTTACGGCTTCATCAATACCGGCCTGCAATGCGGCGGGCTGAATATCTTTCAGGTGTACCGGAATACCGCTGTAAGCTGACTGGTAAGCAATACCGCCACCCATAATACCGGCACCGATAACAGCGGCCTGTTCCGGGGCATCACGTAATACCGTCTGCTGGCGGGTAAGGCCTTTAACATATTGTTCATTCAGGAAAAGTGAGACCAGAGCCCCGGCGGTGAGTGTCCGGGTCAGTGGTACAAAATGCGCGGTTTCGCAGCGCAATGCTTCATCGCGCGGGAGTTTCGCTCCGGCTTCAATTCCGTTTACTGCAGCCATCGGCGCCGGGTAATGTTTTCCTGCCTTTTGCCGGACAAGGGCTTTGGCCGTGATAAGGCTCATCTGTAATTCTGCAGGGTGCAGCTGTAACGCCGCTTTTTTCTGCTGCCGTTGTGCCTGCCAGTTAGTCCGGCCACTGATCGCCTGCTCCAGCAGCATCAGTGAACCGTTAATCAATTCATCATCCTGTACAATGCCATCAGTCAGTCCGAGTTTCAGCGCTTCACCGGCAGTCACAATTTTCCCCTGTGTGATAAGTTCAAGGGCATTATCACAACCAATCAGGCGGGGCAGACGGACTGAGCCGCCGAAGCCCGGCATTATCCCGAGTTTGGTTTCCGGCAGGCCGATACGCAGATCGTCAGTGGCGAGGCGGTAGTCTGTTGTCAGTGCGCACTCGCACCCACCGCCGAGTGTGAATTTCCGCAGTGCGGCGACAGTAGGCACGGGCAGATCTTCAATCCGGTTAAACAACCGGTTGGCGAAATTCAGCCACTCGGTCAACTGTTCCGCCGGTGCATTAAACAGAGTCAGAAATTCTGTAATATCCGCGCCCAGGATAAAGCTCTCTTTGGCGGAGGTAATAATCAGGCCTTTCAGCTGCGGTGTTTGTTCAAGGCAGGCAACGGCTTCATCCAGTGAGGCAATTGTCCGGGTATCCAGTTTGTTTATCGCTCCCTGCGCATCAAAAACAAGTTTTGCAATTCCTTCTTTTTCCCAGCTGACCTTCATTGATTCACTGTGATAAAGCATACGGTTCTCCTTAAATATTGCATCGCTCCCGTAAAGGATGAGAACACCATGTGGTATGACCAGATAGAGTAATTGTGATTTTTTTGTTAACGAAAGCAAATAAAATGATGATTTTTTGCGCTGAAGATCACGCAAAATGTCTCAATATGCAGAAACAGAAAAGAAAAACGTCGTGACGCGCCGAAGATTCCCGGTAAATAACCGGGGATGACATAGCCTGCCATATCCATAATCGCGGAGATCATGCTAAGCTTTTGTCACTATCATAATGAAAAAAGGTCAATTCCCATGGAAAAAATGGCATCCCTCTACCGTGAGCACATCGCAACATTATTACAGCGGACCCGCGATATTCTTGCGCGTGAGAAACTGGATTCGTTACTGATCCACTCCGGTGAACCGATACGCATTTTTCTTGATGATCGTGACTATCCTTTTAAAAGTAACGTGCATTTTAAAGCATGGGTGCCGGTAACTGATGTACCGTATTGCTGGCTGTGGACTGATGGTGTGAATAAACCGAAATTATGGTTCTATTCTCCGGTTGATTACTGGCACAGTGTCGAGGCGTTACCTTCTTCTTACTGGACAAATGAAGTTGAGGTCATCCATCTGAAGAATGCCGGTGATATTGCCTCCATGCTGGCATCACAGGATAAAACCCGCACTGCGTATATCGGGCCGAACACCGATCGCGCCGCAGCGCTGGGGATCAGCAGCAATCATATTAACCCGAAAGCGGTGCTGGATTTCTTTGCGTTTCATCGTTCATATAAAACAGATTATGAACTGGCCTGCATGCGTGAAGCACAAAAAATGGCGGTTAACGGGCATCTTGCCGCACATGAGGCTTTTTTATCCGGCCTGAGTGAATTTGATATCAATATGGCGTACCTGATGGCAACCGGCCATCGTGATACTGATGTACCTTATGACAATATTGTTGCTATTAATGAAAACGCCGCTGTTCTGCACTACACCAAACTGAATAAAAACGCACCGCATACACGGCACAGCTTCCTGATCGATGCCGGTGCGGAATTCAATGGTTATGCCGCAGATTTAACCCGGACATATGCTGCTGATGCTGACAGCGATTTCGCACAGCTGGTATCAGATTTGAATGATGAGCAGCAGTCACTGATCGGTGATATTAAAGCCGGGGTCCGCTATACCGATTACCATATTCAGATGCATCACCGCATCGCGAAACTGCTGAAAAAACATAAAATAATCACCGGAATGTCTGAGGAAGCTATGGTCAGTGAAGGGGTAACCACACCGTTCCTGCCGCATGGGCTTGGCCATCCGCTGGGTCTTCAGGTTCATGATGCTGCCGGGTTTATGCAGAATGATCAGGGTGAGCATCTGGCGGCACCGGCAATGTATCCGTTCCTGCGCTGCACCCGTATTCTGGAGCCGCGCATGGTGCTGACCATCGAGCCGGGACTGTATTTTATTGAGTCTCTGCTGGCACCATGGCGTGAAGGTAAGTTCAGCCAGCACTTTGACTGGAAACGTATTGAGCAGTTTAAACCTTGTGGCGGTATCCGTATTGAGGATAACATTATTATCCATGACAACAGTGTGGAAAATATGACGCGGGATCTGAATCTGCCGTAATGAAATCGTACCTTATACCGGCTGAGCCGGTTATGTTTACTGAAGAGATAAAAAAAAGCCGTTTCATCACCCTGTTGCAGCATACGGACGGGGTGGATGAAGCAAAGCAATTTATTCAGTCTGTCAAAGATGAATATCCCGATGCCCGGCACCATTGCTGGGCATTTGTTGCGGGGCGTCCGGATGATTCTCAGCAACTGGGATTTTCTGATGACGGTGAGCCGACCGGAACAGCCGGTAAACCGATGATTGCACCGCTGCTCGGCAGCGGAATCGGGGAAATTACGGCGGTGGTTGTCCGCTATTTCGGCGGAATAAAATTAGGCACCGGCGGGCTGGTCCGTGCATACGGCAGCGGGGTTCAGCAGGCACTGAAACTGCTGGTAACGAAAACTAAAATCCCGCAGGTGATCTGTGAAATAACCTGTGATTACAGCTTTATCAGCCAGGCAGAATTAGTGGTCCGGCAGGTGGATGGTACGATAATCAACAGTGATTTCGGTTCGGATGTGACGTTACGTATTTCGATTCCTGCTACCTTACTGAGTGAGGTTAGTGATAAATTACGTGACCTGAGCCGGGGGATGTTTGAGCTTAAATGCCCTGATGACACCACCGGAAACTGATTTCTGAGGACTCTGCTGCAATGCATTTTCGCGCCATAACCCGTATTGTCGGGTTACTTGTCATTATTTTTTCTGTCACCATGATCATTCCCGGGATTGTGGCGCTTATCTATAAAGACGGTGCAGGTAAAGCATTCAGTCAGACATTCCTGGCAGCACTGATTATCGGTCTGCTGCTCTGGATCCCGAACCGCAATAAAAAAAGTGAGTTAAAACCGAAAGAAGGTTTTCTGATTGTGGTGCTGTTCTGGACGGTGCTGGGCAGTGTCGGGGCATTACCTTTTATTTTTTCTGAGCGCCCGAACCTGTCGGTGACAGATGCGTTTTTTGAATCATTCTCCGGGCTAACCACAACGGGTGCCACCACACTGGTCGGGCTGGACACGCTGCCCAAAGCGATTTTATTCTACCGGCAGATGTTACAGTGGCTGGGCGGGATGGGGATCATCGTATTAGCCGTTGCTATCCTGCCGCTGCTGGGTGTCGGGGGAATGCAGCTGTACCGGGCGGAAATGCCGGGGCCGCTGAAAGATAATAAAATGCGCCCGAGGATTGCGGAAACAGCAAAAACCCTCTGGCTGATTTATGTGTTCCTCACCATCGTCTGTGCAATTGCCCTCTGGTTTGCGGGGATGGATGTTTTTGATGCGATATCCCACAGCTTTTCCACTATCGCCATCGGTGGGTTTTCCACTCATGATGCCAGTATCGGTTACTTTAACAGTCCGGCAATTAACACCATCATTGCCATTTTCCTGCTGATCTCAGGTTGTAACTATGGCCTGCACTTTGCGGTACTGACCGGGCGTAGCCTGGGAGTTTACTGGTGGGATCTGGAATTCCGGATGTTTATTTCCCTCCAGTTCGTGCTGGTCGTGATCTGTGCGTTGGTTTTGTGGAAGTTTGATGTCTATGCTACGGAGGGACAAACCCTCAACCAGTCGTTTTTCCAGGTTGTCTCGATGGCGACAACGGCCGGGTTCTCCACTGACAGTTTCTATAAATGGCCGCTGTTCCTGCCGATGCTGCTGCTGTGTGCCGCATTTGTCGGCGGATGTGCGGGGTCAACCGGCGGTGGTCTGAAGGTTATCCGCATTATGCTGCTGTTCCTTCAGGGGGCGCGTGAACTAAAACGCCTTGTGCATCCGAATGCAGTTTACACCATCAAGCTGGGCCGCCGGGCATTGCCGGAACGCATTATCGAAGCTGTCTGGGGATTCTTCTCCGCGTATGCTCTGGTCTTTGTGGTCAGTATGCTGTTACTGATAGCGACAGGTGTTGATGAGTTTTCCGCTTTCTCTGCGATAGCCACCACACTGAATAACCTGGGACCGGGGTTGGGTACGCTGGGTGAGAACTTTACAACCCTGAATCCGGGCGGGAAATGGATTCTTGTCGTGACGATGTTATTTGGTCGTCTGGAAGTCTTTACTTTGCTGGTATTGCTGACGCCGACGTTCTGGCGTGATTAACGGAGTGTTTCATGTCGTACTTGTTGCTTTATTCCGGCCATGACGGGCAGACAAAAAAAATCATTACTGAAATTGCCCTGCATTTACGCAAAGCAGGGGCAGAGTGCGATGTCCGCTCTTTGCAGGATAATCAGCCGCTGAATCTGGCGCCGTATGAGAAGGTGCTGGTCGGGGCATCTATCCGCTACGGTCACTTTAACCGGGCGCTGGATAAATTCGCGAAGTTGCACGCGGTGCAGCTGAATCAGATGAAAACCGCATTCTTTGGTGTGAACCTGACTGCCCGTAAACCGGAAAAACGGACACCAGAGACAAATGTGTATGTCCGGAAATTCCTGGCCGCGACACCCTGGAAGCCGACAGCCTGTACTGTATTCGCCGGGGCATTGCTGTATCCGCGTTACGGCTGGTTTGACCGGATGATGATCCGTCTGATTATGAAGATGACAAAGGGTGAGACAGATACCACCAAAGAAGTGGAATACACGGATTGGCAACAGGTTGAGGCATTTGCTGCAGAGTTTGTTCAGATTTAAAGCAAATCACCGGCATTTTGCCGGATAAAACACCGTTGTGGTGAAAAAAGTGGCAAACAGAAAAAAAGTTGAAATAAATACTTGCGTGATCTCAGCGAGTGTCTATAATTCGCCCTCACTGACACGGAACAACACGCTGAGAAGCGCGCCGACAGTAGAGAAAAGCGAAAAAAGTTGAGAAACAACGCTTGACTCGAAGGGGCTGAAAACGTAATATACGCAGCCTCGCAACAACGCAGAAGACCGGCAACGGCAGCGAAGGTTGCAACTGCTCTTTAACAATTTATCAGACAATCTGTGTGGGCACTCGCAGGACATATCACAAAAAATATTATTTT